>JAFMJK010000269.1 GCA_017853515.1 Chthoniobacterales bacterium
TGATTATAAGGGCTATTAGTCCATGCTTGTCTATTTTGAAATTTTAATATGCCCTCTTCAGTTTGCCAGAAATAACCATTTTCAGCTTGCACTATCTGGCTAATAATATCTCCAAACCTATCACCAACATTAAATTCAGCAAAAGGTATAACATTTATGCCATAGTCTAAATCATATTGGCTTGTAGAAAAACCTGAGTTTATAAGCAAGTTTTCTATTACTTGGTCTGACCTAAGACCAGTAAATATGGCAGCATTATCTACATAACTGTTTTGTAAGTAGTTTATAAAGTCAGTACCTTGAAGCTGTACAGTTCTATCTCTTTCATTTATTACAGGAGCTTTTGTGGTTATACCTATAAACTGTGGAATATTATTATCTACACCATTGTAATTAAAGCCTGCATTTATAATAAAAGGTCTTCTTGGTAAATATACTGAAGTAAATAAAGCTGAAGTTCCACCATTATAATCTGGCAAATATCTGCCTGAAGTATTATTTAGTTTTGCACCTGCCTGAGCTTTAGCTATACCACCAATAGGTTCATTTAGTTCTCTTTCCCATTCAGCACTAACTAAATTGCTACTTTCTTCTTCATATAAGTATTTGTTCCAGTCAGAAGTAACATTGCCACTAGAGTTAATAGTATCTGAGTAGCCTATGGCACTTGAACCAATAGTAAATATTTTAGTAGTTGGTTTGTAATCTTTTTTCCAAGCTACTTGTAAATTAGATGAAATCTGCCTGACTTCATCTCTTTCTTCAGCACTGAAAGCAGATGTTACAATTTGCATCTAAACCTCTGTCAAGATTAAATTAAAATCTGCTAGATAATCATTCCCCAAAACAGAAAAACCCCTGCTTTGCAAATCAACATGTACTGTAGTGGAACTTATTGGGTAATTGGTTTCTGTACTTACCCAAGTTTGTGCAGTGTTGGTGCTAAGATAAGTATCATAAATAGTTTTTATCTCATCATAATCAGCTTTTTTAGCATTCTTATAACTAAGTTCCCAAACTCTTTTGTTGCTACCAAAATAATCCCTAGCAATATTGCCAGATAAAGTTCTAATCTGTGCAACCTGAGTAGAATTACTTTCTGTAATTTCATTTGGATTTTTAATATCTACACCACCTAAAGTAAAGCTCATGCCAACATTTCTCCTACAGTCATATTTTTACTATCTGCTATATCTTTTAATGCATCAAGTATTTTAACAGATAGATTTCTCATTTCTTGTGGGCTACCTGCAAATACTCCTATTTGTGGTGATATATTTATTGTTGTGTTGCCACCACTTACTGGAGCAATTTTATTGTTAGGAATAACTGAACTACCTTTTGGCAAATTAACTATTTCAGGTCCTCTTTCACCTACTATAGCTAATCCACCTGAAAAGTTTTCTACACCCCTAGCAAACCTAGGCAATTTAACTTTACCTAACCCAGTGCCTGCAATAGCACCATTTATAGCACCCTCAACCATTCCAACAATAGCATTGGCAATTCCTTTTCCAATTCCTGATGCTACTTCACCCCAATTTATATTTTTTAATTTATTCCAGGTATCTACCATAGCATTCCATATATTACTACCAAGGCTCTTAAAAGCATCTAAAATGTTATTTAAGATTTTTCCCCAGTCAATTTTACTTAGCCAGTCTATTACTCCACCTATGGCAGCTACAATCCAAAATAGTATTTTAGCAGGTAATGTAGCAAAGAAACCTATAATAAATCCTATGCTTTCCCAAAAGTGGTCTTTTAGATAAGTTACTTTTTCTACAATCCAATTTGTAGCTTTTTGAAAAGCTTCTGGCACAGTAGTTGTAAAAAAGCTAACAACAGATATAAGTATATTTTCAAAGAAACTCCATATTTGTAAAAGAATATTTAATGCATTTATAACTAGCCATATAGCTCCAACAAATAATACTCCTAAAACAGGCATCAGAGGCTCTAAAACTTCTTTCCATAATCTTTGAAATACTGGGTACACTTTTTCTTCAATAGTTTTCCATAAAGCTTCTAATGATGGTTTTAAGAATTCCCAAGCTTTAGTTAAAGCAGGAGCAACCCCAGAAAATAAATCTTCCATTCTTGGTTTAATAAATTGAACTGCACTTTTAGTAAAATCTACTATGCCTTGAAAAAAACCAATTATTTTATCTTTATTTGTATCTACCCATTGTAAAAAGCCATTTGCACCTTTGGTTAAATAATAAAATATACCACCCTCTTTAATATCTCCTGTATCAGATATACCTACTATTTCTCTACCAATTCTGCCAAAGTTATCTGATAAATTGCTCATAACACCACCTAAAGTAAGTGATTGTTTTTCCATTAACCCTGCAAACTTACCACCCTCTTGGCTCATTCCAAATAAAGCTTTTTCTACATCTGGGAAGCCAATCTTTCCTGTTTCAACCATTTTTTTGATTTCTTCTTCAGTTTTGCCCATCTGAGTTGCAAGTGTTGATAGCAAAGGAACCCCTGCTTCTGTAAATTGCCTTAGTTCTTGTCCAGTTAATTTAGTAGCAGCTTTAACCTGACCAAAAGCTAATATAAGCTGTGGCAATTTATCTTTACCTACACCTGCAGCAATATTACCAAGAGCTTTGAAAGTAGGAATAATCTTATCTGCTTCAATATTATAGGCTAATAATTGTTTAGCTCCTGTAACAACTTCAGGCAATTCAAAAGGTGTTTTAGCAGCAAAATCAGATACTTCTTTAAGCATCTTCTTAGCTTTATCAGCAGAGCCAAGCATTGTTTCAAAAGCAACCCTGCTTTGTTCAAAATCTGTAGCACCTTTTAATACATTTTTGCCTGCATCTACCAATCCATTAAAAGCAGCTGTAACAGCATTTACAGCAAGACCACCAACAGTAAAAGCACCTGCCATTGTACTGAAATTACTTCCAACTTTGCTAATTACTCCACTAGCTCTGTCTTCTGCTGTTATTACTGCTTTTATGTTAGCTGTTGCCATTTTTTGCTTCTAATCTTTCCTTATCTTTTATGTAACCATATATTTTTAGATTTAGAAATAACTGGTCTATAGGTTCATTTTCAATTTGGGTGGCACTAAGCCCAAATAACTTTCTATATTGGAATATGGCTAGTTCCATTGGTGCTTGCCCTCTATTATTATAGATGGCATCTTCCAGTGCCTCTTCTAGTTTGGGTTTATTCTACCCATTAACTGCTGAAAACAATCAACAATTATTTCACCAGGCAAGTCAAACAATTCTTCTTTTTTAACTTCTTTATTGTCAATATTACCATCTAAAAATCTAGTTGTTAGTTCTTCTTTGATAAATTCCAAAGATTTAAGACCTTGTTTTGTTTCATCTACATCTGAAATAGTTTCATAGGTTTTTGCAATTTTTTCAAAATCTTTGAAAGGAATACTTTGAAATACTAAATAACTATCTTTATATTCTTCACCAAGTTTTTCTAATGTAATTTTTTTTCTTATTACTATAGCCATCTTAATACCCTGTTCCAGTGTAACTATTTACCAGTGTGCAGGCACTAATAATATCTAGCCCATTTGCAGCATCATAGTTACCTTTTATGTTAATAGTTTGTGAAACAATAGTATCTAAAGCTCTGTCTTGTTCCCATTCTGTGAAATCTACTCTTGGTAGGGTCAAGTTGAATTGGCTATTTGTAGCTCTGTTGAAGCTGATGCTCATAGCTTTTTTATTGCCAGTCAGCATTAGTTCCCTGTAACTTTCATCTTCTTTATTAAGAGTAATACTACCCTCAACACTGAATTGTTGATTTAGAATATCTTCTGGTTCAACAGTACCCAATACACTATCTACCATTGCATTAGTGTTAATGTTTAGTTCTAAACTTTTAACAGAAATACCAGTAGCAGCACCAAGACCTGCAACAGTGTCAGCAGTTTTAACTACTAAGTGTTGGTGTAGGAATTTGTTTCCTAGACCTGTAAAGTCTGCAGTTTGGCTTGTCCATTGTTTTCCACCCCTGCTCATAAAACCTACAGTAAATACTACTAAGGCATTTTGTTCTACTTTAATTTTGAAACTATCTACAACTGATAGTGGGTAAAGCCTAGCAGTGTCTGGGTCTTGATAAAGCAAGCTCAAACTCTGATGTTGATTGCTGTTATCAAGAGCATAAGTATGAGTGTAAGTACCACTACCTGTTGTAGTTGGTGAGCTTCCAAACAAACTTGTTAAAAATATACCAAGCAATTTGTCATCTAAATTACTTTCTATTTCACCATTTGCCATTTTTTGTGTTACAAACAGATTATCACTGTCAGCAATTTTACCTAGAGCTTCATTTTCCCTAGCAATCTCAACTTTGTCATCAAAGCTGATAGTGCTTCTAGGAACCCAAAAACCATTAGTAGTGGTGGCAGTTCCCCTACTAATTTCTTTGGCTGCTAAGAGTGTTCCTCTTCTTCCTATAAATTTTGTCATTTTAGATTATATTCCTTTCTTTAATCTAATAATATAATGTTTATAATTTTATAAGTAGTCAATAACTATACAGTGAAGATGCTATGTACTTTTAGTGTTAATTCAGCACTTCTAGCCCAACCACCCTCATATTCAACATAACCAAAGTTGCCTATTGCAGCTTCTACATAAACTACTTCAATATAATCTCCTAAAGTGTAATCACTATCTATTGCATCTATAGCTCTATCTGTTAAGTCTTGAATGGCTTGTTCAGCAGTGTCCATTACATCATCAGAAGCATCACCTACTAAACCTTGCCCACCCTGCATTAGTATCAAAACTCTAAATCCATATACTCTTTGATTTTCAGCATTAGTAAAAAATTCATTATCTACTCCTGTAGCAGTTACAAAGACTGCAGGGAACCCTGTTGGATTAAGTTTTTCAAAAGAATAAACTTTATTAAAATCTGTTAAAGCAGATAATTTATTTATTATTTCTTTTTTTATATCTATAAAAGCACCCATTATACCTCACTTCCTATTTGGTCAAATACTTTTTGCATACCTTGAGTAAATTGGTCTTCAATATATTTTTCATTACTCATAACAGCATTATACAGAAAAGGTCTGGCTTTCATCTTATAAGTTCCTTGATGAACATATATAGCATAATAAGCTTTAGGTCCTATCTCACCATATAAATTTCTAAACATGGTTTGGTGTGATGCTCTCAAGTAACCAGTATCAACAGGAGTTTGTCTTTTGCTATCTCCCTCTATCTTAAAAATGCTTAATTGAATGGCAGCATTTATATATTTTAGAGTAAGTTTAGGTGCTTTACCAAAAGCCCTTTTTATCTCATCTAAATTTTTTATATAGACTTTAATTTGAGGCATCTTGAGCTATCAGGATTAAATGTTTGTGGTCTAATAACCCTGCTCCCCTATAATAATTAACTGACTTTACTGAATAAGTTTGTCCATTAGCTGTAATTTGGTCAGCTTCTTTTATTGGAACATCTGTATTAACCCAAGCTTCATATAATGTACCAATCCTGCCCCCATCTACCATACCAGTTCTATTTACATCAGCAGGTTGTATATCTGCCTGATAAGCAGTATAAGTAGCAGAAAAATTACTTGAGTAGCCTGAAGTCTTTCTCAATCTTCTGATTGTTATTTCATGGCTAGGGAAGAAAACTGACATTTTACCTCTGACCAGAAATTACTATTTCAGTATATCTATCTAAAACTGTTTTTAAGCCTAGCTGAGAGATTATATCATCAGAACTGCTAGAACTACCCTTTGAAGCAAAAGTAAGCTTCCTAGTACCCTCTTCTTTGCTCTGAATGCCTGCTACATTGGCAGGGTCATAATTATATAAGTAACCTGCTATAGAAACACAGGCTTCTGCTACATCACTAGGTATTGTGGCATAGCCATAGCTATAAGTAACTTTCCATCTGTCCCAGCTCCCTACAAAACTAGCTACACCATCTATAACTCCTGCTTCCCTATCTATAAAATATTCATCAGTAGGAACTGTTGTAAAATCATTATCATTTAGGCTAGTATCTCTGGCTTCAAGCTTAAATGTAGTTGTAGTAGTGATAGGTCTATTTCTTAAAAGTAATTGTTGTTCTATTCTGCCATCATAATATTCAACTACATTTGTTTGTTCATCAAATCTCCTATTGCAATAACCAATAATAATTTCAGTAGCTTGGTTTATCTTTCTAGTAAGCAAATTATCTTGGCTAGTACCAGTTATACCAAGAGTTTCTTTTACATCAGCCAAGGTTGTAAGTGCATAAGATAATAATTGTGCCATCTAGTTTTCTTTCTGTATATATATAGCTTTATGAGCTATTGCAATACCATTTTTGATTAAATCTATTCCTATTTTTTTAGAAACTTGAACTTTATCACCTTTTTTATATTTCTTATAATCTCTTAAAAGCTTTATGTTCATAATTTTTCTAACTGGGGGGTTATTTCAGAACTCCCCCCAAAACTGCTAAGTTTCCTTAGTTAAGACCAGTAATCTTGCGAACAGCATTGGTCAAAGTCAATTCACCATCTACTCTACTTTCACAACGCACAAACACCAAGTTCTTTTCAAAAGCACTTGAGCCTGCAACAGTGGCTTCAGTAGAGAAATCAACAGTGATGCCTTGCCTATCTACAATTGTGTAGTAGCTGAAATCACCTAAGAAAATTTGGTCAGTAGGTAGGTCATTCTGCTCATAAACAGGCAATCCACCTAGTCTGGTGGTAGGACCATCTGCAACCATAGTTAGCAAGTAGTCATTGTTACCATTTTTAAGAGCATTTACCCTAGCCCAAGCTTGTTGGTGTCCTACCCAGACTGCATTTCTGCGATAGCCCTGTGGTAAGTCCCAGTAAAGCTTTTTGATAGCATCTGCAAAAGAGCTATCAGTTGAACCTGCATCTCTGCTTCCAATAGTATAGGTGCTTACACCAGTAGGCTTACCAGTTCCATTGCCAGTCCAGAAAGCATTCTCTTCATTTTCCCTAAGGCTCCTAGCCATTAGTCCTGCAACATAATTTACTACAGAACCACCTACACCTAGACTTGCATCATCAGCCAATTCCTGAGAAAGACCAACAATTACAGCCTGTGAGTAAGGAGTGAAAACTAGCTCATTGAACTGAGCAGTAGAGGTAGCCTTGGCAGCAGCTTCACTTCTCCAAGAAGCTTTGGGGCGGCTGTCAAGAGCAGGTAGGTGAAAAGTATCAGTAGAGATAGTCATCTGATTAGCAAGATTTCGCATTACTACATCATCTCTCTTATCTTCAACTATCATGTTTGCAAATTCTTCTGGTACTAAGTAGCCACCTGAAGCAGCTGTACCCTCTGTAAGAAGTTGCAACTTCTCTTTATCACCTGTAAGAAGAGCATTTGCAAAAGCAACAGTCTTCTGAGTAACTTCAAAATGCTGCTTACCTGCAGATTTTCTACTTTCAATCACAACTTTATTGTTAGCAAGGTCATCAACACGCACCTTGCCTAGAGTTTTATCAACAATATAGTTTTCTTTTTTAGTAGATACTTTAGGAGCAGAATTTTCAGCATGTTTGCTAATAGCTTCAAGAACTTTATCAAACTTCTCTGTGGCTTTAGAAACAAGCTGGTCAGCTAGTTCATCAACAGCTTTTTCTACATCTTCAGTTTCTTGAACTGATTTAATCTCTTCTTGTACTTCTTCTTTTTTAATTTCTTCCATTTTTCAATTCCTTTTTATGCTCCACTATCAACTTTTGAGTTGCTAGTTTTGCAATTTTAGCTAACTGTGCCTTTTTAGCAGATGAAGTACCTTTTTCAAGAATTCTATCATTTGCCTTAACTACAACTTTCAAAAGAGAAAGTTTTTCTCTGACATCAGCTTGTCCGACCTGTGGATTTAGGGTTTTATGCCTATTCACCAACTCATTTAGTTGTTCTTTCAAATCTTTTATTTCTTCTTTTAATTCAGCTATGGTTTCAGCATCAGTTTTTTCTGTTACTTCAACTCCAACTGATTTAATAACATCATCATCAAAACCTGCACTTTTAAGTGCTTTATAAGCTACTATTCTAGCTTCAGGATTAGCAGGAACATTTACAGCAGATATTTCTAATAACTCTTGTTTGGTGTAAGTATTGCCATCTGTATCAAGTGGCTTAAAACCTACTGAAAAAGAATTTAATATTTTCTCTTCAAACATTTTCTTAATTGCTTGAGCTTCAGGTGTATAGTCATGAAATACTGGTTCAAATGTTAATTGAGCTTTTTTACCTGTTCCATCTACCCTAATGTTCTTTGCAGTGCCAATAGCAGGTATATCATGATTGTGGCTCCAAAGTAGTACAGGATTTTTCTTAAAGTTTTTTAATTCCCACCCATCTACTGAAACACTTTCATTTTGTCTATCAACAACTGATGTACTGGCTATTGCTAAATAACCCTTATCATTTTTTATTACTTCTGCATTTGTAAATTTTAATTCTTCCATTTATGTTCCTCTTTTTAATAATTATTAAATATTGAATAGTAGTCAATAACTAACCAACCCCCATTACAGGTAATCTTATATAGTTATTATTAGTTACTGTTATGGCAGGAGCTGAAAAGACATAGGCATATTTTAAGTTGGAGTTTGCAGGAGTTCCTGTAGAAGTATGTTCAAAAGCTAATTTATCATCATTGGCTATTGCTTGAGTACCTGACCAAGAGCCTGTTGTGGCAGTGCTAGTAATAGTTACAGCAGCAGAAACCCCTGCAGCATTTATTCTAGTAGTAAGTGTCCTAGTGTTAGTAGATGTTGGTGCAGCAGACAAATCAACTCTTAATGCTTTCATTGTATGCTGATAACAAAGGGCATTTATATTGGCTTCAGTGGCATTCCATACATCAAAACTTGAAGAGTAAGTTGTACCAGATACATTGGCACCATCACCACCAAATATAACTCCATTTCCAGGTGTATTGCTTACATATTCACAACTAATTGCAATTCTTGCAGCAGCAGATGGTGCAGTTCCTGCACTTGGCACAATTTTCCAATAAAGTGTATCACCATTTGTTACAGATATTGTAGAAGCTGTATAGGTAGCAGTCTGAGAAGTAATTGTCATAACTGCAGCAGTATCTACACCATTTTTTACTAAAGTAACTGTATAAGAACCAGCTGATATGGTTGTATCTGTTAATCTGGCAGTAAAAGTTTGCAATACCCCTGTATCATTAGGCATTGTTGAAGTTGCAGCAGCAGTTCCAGTATCAACACCCCCTTGGTCTTGCACACCCAAATATCTTGTTGCTGTAGTAGATAATGTAGCTACACTTACTGCAGCCCACATTTGATTATCAGCAGTATAAGCCATTCTCCATTTGTTATTTGATGAAGATGCAGGAGTTCCTGTTGGTATATTAGCTATATTTGTTTGCCCATTTGCTACTAAATATGCACTATCTGTATTATCTGAGCCAGTAGTATTAGTATCAGAAATAGTTGCAGCTAAATTTGTAGCTGTACCTCCATTATATATAGTCATAGCCCTAGAAGTACCTGCTCCTGGTGCAGTTCCTAACTGAAATGAAAGATTGCTAAAAATTGTATCTACAGGAACAATTTGTTGAATTTGTCCTAAACTTGTATTCCAAGCTGTAGCATTTCCTGTATCTAATGAATTATACCTAGCTGTTGCAGCCATGGCAACTGAGCTTCCTGTATTTATTGGGTATTGGTAGCCACCAAAAGCATAAATTGAATATCTTCTTGAAGTTTCTTCAGTGAAGCTTTCCATAGTAGCAGGCAAAGTTCCATCATAAGTTTTAGAAAATGAATATGAAGTTCCTGCAACACTATCATAAGCAATAGCACCATCTCCATAACCAGCACCACTAGCAGATGTTACAGCTAGTCTATATGTAGCAGAAGCTATAGTTGGAATAGTTGTAAAAAAAAGATTAAACCAACCTACTAAAGTAGTTTTGGCAGCAGATGTATATAATAAATTACCTGCATTATCATAAATGCCTGCAACACCAGAACCTGCTATTTGAGTGACTGTATAAGCAAAAATTGCTGCTAAATTAGTATTTGAATTAAGAGTAGCATCACTAGCTAGTACAGTATTTAATGAAGTAACTGAAGAAGCTCCTACTGTTGTATAACCAAAAGTAGGGTCAATAGTTATTGGGTAAGTGGCATTATCTAAAAAGTCTTGTGGAATGATTATATTTAATACATCTTCCCCAATTTCCATATCTCCCCATATTTCATTACCATTTGCATCTATAATTATTGGTCTATAAATATGAAATGCTTTACCAGTTTTATATTTATTGTTTTGTTTTTCATTGTGATAAACAGCATAGGAATTAACTACTCTAGGGCTTCTAAAATCTTTTTTTCTATCTTCTATAGTAAATTCTTCTTGCTTATAAAATGATAAATTTTTAGTAGTAATACTAAGTGGGTAAATATTGCTATCTGGTTTAGATTGCAAAGTGATATCAAACTCAAAACCTTTTTCTAATTGCTCTTTAGCATTCAATCTCCAAACATCTGTTCTTGTGGCATTTTGCACCCAATCTTTAGTATGCCCAGATTGAATTTTATTTATGGTAGCTTCTTCTTCAGTAGTAAAATTTCTTTCTACCAAAGGTAAGCCATATATTTCTGCATATCTCTCAATTACATCAGTAAGAATAGTATCAGGTAAATCTGGTTTAATTGCTTTTAATCCATAGGCATATTGGTCATTTCTGGGTTCTGCATTTTCATCTTTGTAATAAGAAAGTGAAGAGTTGTAGTCATGGTCTAAGTTTATATAAAAATAATAGTTACCATCTATAAAAGCTGTTGAAAAGAACTTTACTTTTTTATTGCCATCTTGAAAATATAGCTTATAAGGATTATCTGAAGTTAAAACTTCTATGCCATTTGTATCAAGCACTTCAGTTATTGCTTGCACCATAGACTGATGAAGTTTTTTCAAATCATCTCTTTCTTCATTGTAATGAATACAAATCAAAGGCAGATTGCTGTCCATAGTCATTGGGTCATTCCAGTTAGCAGCAGCCATTCTAACTTCAGGTATATTTATTTTATTAGGGTCTATAAATTCATTGGCTTTATAAAATCCATAGTAAAGCATTGAGGGTTTATCAGCCCAGTGCAACCTGATTGTCTGATTTTTCCATAAATGCCATCTATCTAGCTCATAAGTTGCAGCAATTCTTTCAGGAGTACAAGCACCCTCATTTATAAAATCTATTTGATTAGTTTGCAACTCTGGTATATCTAAGTTATAAAACCTAGCTGTTGTATCTCCCTGTTCCCATACAACTTTATCTTCAACCAAATCCATTGTGTGGTCTTGAGTTTCATCATGAATAACACCTACAGATAAGTTGGCTTCATTATTCCAGGCTTCTATTTTTACCCTAGGCAAAGCTTCTGGTTGCTTTTCATCACCAACTTTTACTTCAAGCTCTTCAGTATTTTCTACTTTGTAAGTTGTATCATTTATAGGTTGCATAGACCTATACCTCTACATAAGTAATTGAACCACCTATTGCACTGGCAGCAGATAAGTTAGCCACTAAAGCTGTATTTGTAGCAAGAGTTTCAAACCAACCTACAGGATTATAAGGAAGAACCATACCACCATTGGCAGCAAAGTTAGCTTTGTTAGTTGAACCTGCCCAAATTGCTGTTCCACCTGCACCACTTGTTATATAGATATTATTGGCAGCAGCAGATATTAGATTTAGTGCTAATACTCTAATTTTTTTACTAGCTACTGCAGCAATAAGTGTGTTGTTGCCTGATGATGCAGCAGATATAGCAGCAAACTTTGGTGTAAGAGCAGTTGTGCCATCATACA
>JAFMJK010000265.1 GCA_017853515.1 Chthoniobacterales bacterium
TCGCGCACCGATCCCCAGGCGGCCAGGTCGGTCTTGCGGGCGGCCAGGGCCTCGCTGTCCGAGAACACCCGGCCGGCGTCGCGCTCCATCAGCAGCTTGTAGCCGTTCAGCCCACCGGACGCGGCGTCGGCCTCGGCCCACGAGCGGTAGCCCACCGCACGGGCGAGGGCGTCCTGGTTCAGGTTCTCAGCGCGCGTCAGCACGTCAGCGATGTCTTCTGGCGTGGCCACTCGGCCCATGTTCAGGCCAACGCGAGAGCGATCAGGAAGCGCGCGGCCTTCGATCTCAGCCAGGCGAGCTTCAAGGTCAGCGACGCGCGCGGCTGCTGCGGGATCCGCCTGACCAAGGGTCGGCTCCACCTTCTGAAGGTCGATCTGGTTCTTCGGGTCGAAGTAGATCTTGACCGTGTGTGCTTTCGCGCCGGTACGCAGGCCGCCCATGTGCGACATGCCGCCATATCCGTCGCGCTTCAGGTTGTAGGCAATCCCGTCGAAGATGACCTGAACGTCGTCCTTGCTGTAGCCGTGGTCGCGGCTATTGGACCGGATCTCGTCCATGATCTCGCGGAGGTTCGGCGTCCCACCAGCATTGGTCGCCGCCTGCTCCAGTGCGTCCGCTTCGAGCGAAAGATCATCGGTGGCGCCAAGAATAGCCTTCCAGTCCGCCGGGGCGCGACGCGCTTCCATGTCGAACATCTTGACCGGCGTCCGCTCGCTGACGCGATACGTCACCGCCGATGGGCTCTTGCGACCGTACCCCTTGGCCACGTCCATAGCATCGGTCGTGTAGAAGGTGTCGTACCCGCCATAGATGTTGTCGGGGCTGTAGTAGCCCTCGTCGAGCTTCCCGATCTCACCACGGGCGCCGTGGTACTGCTGACCCTGGCCGCGAGTGTCGACGATGCCGCGAGATGCCTCGGCATTGTGCCGAGCCTGGTTGAGCTCCGACTGAATAACCTTGGCTTCGGCCTCGCGCGCCTGCATGGCGGCATAGTCGTCCGCCGCCGCCTTCAGCTTGTCGGTGGGGCCGCTGGTCGTGAAGATGTCGCCCTCGGGGTCGCCGGCCACCTCGCGGTACTGCGCCTGGGAGACCGCCGCCTGGGCCGCTTCCGTGTCTTCGGCGGCTAGGGTAGCGGGACGGGCGCGCTTGGCCGTCCTGATAGCCTTGACGGCGGTCAGGAGCCCATCGGTGAGCGCCCCAAGGCCCATGCCCTCGGCTGCGCGCTTCAGGCGGCCCACAAGCTCGGGGTCATCCTGGTCGATGGCGAGCAGGGCCGACACCGGGTTCGCCAGCGGCGTCCCCTGGATCATGGTCGACAGGTCGGCTTCCTTACCGTCGAAGAAAGCGAAGTCGGAGATCGCGCCGCGGGCCGCGGCCTGGACGCCAGCACCACCGACGCCGGCCAGCTTGGCGCCCTTCAGCGCCCGGCCACCGACGGCCATGCCGGTCAGGAATTGGCTCACGCCCTCGACGAACTTGCCGGTGGCGCTGTCGGGTTCGGGCGTCGGGTTGATGACGCGCCGGCCGCCGGTCATGTCCGACTTGGCGCCGGTCCCCTGCGTCTGGTCCCACTCGCCGGGCGCGACCCACTGAATGCCGCCGGCGGGCGTCCAGGCCGGTCCGCCGACCTTCTGGGTGATCGCGTCGCCAAGGCTGTCGAGCATGTCGACGGCCTCGTTCACGCCCTTGACCCCGCCGGACACGGCCGCCGCCGGGAGCTCGACGATCCCCTGGCCCACGTCCTTCACGACCGCGGCGATCTTGGCCTGCGCATCGGGATTGTCATTGAACAGGGACAGGAACTGGTTGTGGACGTCTTCTGGCGTCGGCGGCGCCTTGGCGCTCATAGAGCCGGAAGCCGAGCCGGTGTCGGACATCTCGGTCGAAAGGCCATGCGCCTGACGCCAGGCCAGATGCTCCGGGTTGGTCGAGGCGTTGATCTCGATCGGCTGGCCGGTGTTCTTGTCGTAGCCGTCGAACGCTTCAGCTTCGAGCGCCTTCAGCTCATCGGTTTGAGCCTGCTGAACGATGTGGTCGGCGACGTCGGGCATCACTTCTTCCCGCTGGTGATTTTTGCTCGCCACGCCGCGTTGTTCCGCAGCTCAGCCATGTAGGTCGCCTGGCTTATGCGCCCGGCGTCGAACGCCTGCTTGGCGAGGAAATTTGATCGGGCAACCTCGTCGGGGGTGCGAGGTACGCCAACCCCGAACAAGGGCGCGGCCAGGGTCGAATATCCGCGATTTTTGTACTTCATCACCACGTCCTGCGCGGTGTTCATTTCCCGGCCCGGCTCGATCAGGCCGAGAGACGCGCGGCGCATGTAGTCGGCCACGGCGCCAGAACGGTCATCGGCCTTGTCGGGGAGGTGGATCGACAGATAGTCGACCCCGGCCGCGACCTGGGGGTTGTTCTTGGCGGCATGGTAGGCGCCGGCCACGTCCTCGGCGTCGCCGGGCCCGATGATCCCGCGCTCGACCAGCTTCATGGCCTGGCGCACCGCGTCTTTGTCGCCGCCGGCCGCCGCCAGGATGGCTTCGGCCGTGGTCTTGCGGCCATAGGCAGACGCCGCCCGCTGCTCGGCCCGGTCGGCGCGAGCCTTCGCCTTGATCGCCTGGAGCACGCGGAGGCCCTGGCGCTCGGTGATCTCGTCGTTCT
>JAFMJK010000052.1 GCA_017853515.1 Chthoniobacterales bacterium
GGCTGGCCTCCCCGCGCCAGGTTAGCTGCGGCCTCCGTTTTCCGACGCTCTTTGTCCGGTTCCGGGCTTTGTCATTGCGTGGGGAGGGGCCAACCAAGCAAATTCCTCCGATGTCGCGCCAAGCCGGCTTTGCTTATCTTTTCAAAAAATTCCCCGTCTTTGCGCAGACTTTCATCGCGCGCGAGGTCGAGGGGATGGAGCGCCACGGGTGCCGGCCCGACATCTACGCACTCCAACCCGCGCCGACGGCCGAGCAGGAGGGCTTCGCGGCCTTGCGCCGGCGTGTGCGCGTCCTGCCGGGCGGCGCTCCGCTCGCCGCGGGCGTCGTGGCGGCGGGTCTTGGCGGACGTCTGCCGGCCGCGGCTTTCCTCTCCGGGGCTTGGCTGGGCGGACGCAACCGCCGGCGTCGTGAAGCATTCTGGCTCGGCCCGCGTTTGCGCGCCGCGGGCACAAAGCACGTGCACACGCACTTCGCCGGACCGGCCGCGCGCACCGCATGGTGGCTGCGGCAGAACTTCGGTATTTCCTACAGCATCACGGCACACGCCAATGATTTTCTCAGCGATGCCGACGATCACCCCGGCATGGAGCGCCTTTTCACCGACGCCTCCTTCGTTGTCGCGGTGAGCGACTACAGCCGCCGGCTTCTCGCCGAGCGTTTCCCCCGCGCGCGGATCGTGCGGGTCTACAACGGGATGCGCTTCGACAACGCGCCGGTTGCTTCACTCGCGGCACCGCCGCGCCTTGTCGCGGTGGGGCGTCTCGTGGAAAAGAAAGGCTACCCGGTGCTCATCGAGGCCTGCGCTCTGCTCAAGCGTGACGGAGTCGGCTTCCGTTGCGAAATCATCGGCGACGGACCGCTGGAACCGGAACTGCGCCGTCAGATCGCTTCGCTCGGACTTGACGGCGAAGTCGAATTGGCCGGCCCGCGAACCCAGCCGGAAATCCGCCGTTCGCTTTCCGCCGCTTCCGTGTTTGTTCTTCCCTGCGTCGAAGAGAAGTCCGGCGGCATGGACATTTTGCCCACGGTGATCACGGAAGCCATGGCGGCCGGGCTGCCGGTTGTTTCCACCCGCTTTGCCGGAATTCCCGAAATGGTGATCGACGGCAAAACGGGATTTCTCGTTTCACCCGGAGATCCGCAGGCCGTGGCCTCCGCGGTGCGAGCCCTGCTCGCCAATCCCGGCGAAGCGCGCGCCATGGGCGCAGCCGGCCGCCGTCATGCCGAGTCGATTTTCTCGGAAAACGTGACTGTGCCGCAGCTTCTGGCCTTGCTCGGAGAAAACCGGCCTCAGGCTTTGGCGTAAAGTTCGGCGCCCTTCTCCGCGAATTCGCGGGATTTTTCTTCCATGCCCGCTTGCAGGGCTTCTTCGTCGCTGACTCCTTGCTGGGCGGCGTATTTCCGGACGTCCTCGGTGATCTTCATCGAGCAGAAATGCGGACCGCACATGGAGCAGAAGTGGGCGCTCTTGGCGCCTTCCTGCGGTAGTGTCGCATCGTGGAATTCTCGCGCGGTCTCGGGGTCGAGTCCGAGATTGAACTGATCCTCCCAGCGGAATTCGAAGCGGGCCTTGCTCAGGGCATTGTCGCGGTATTGCGCGCCAGGGTGACCCTTGGCCAAGTCGGCGGCATGCGCGGCGATTTTGTAGGCGATGACGCCGTCTTTGACGTCTTTTTTGTCCGGCAGCCCGAGGTGTTCCTTCGGTGTGACATAACAGAGCATGGCGCAGCCATACCATCCGATCATGGCGGCACCGATGCCGCTGGTGATGTGGTCGTAGCCGGGCGCGATATCGGTGGTGAGCGGTCCGAGCGTGTAAAACGGCGCTTCGTGGCACCACTCGAGTTGCTTGGCCATGTTCTCCTCGATCATGTGCATGGGCACGTGGCCGGGGCCTTCGTTCATCACTTGCACGCCGCGGTCCCACGCGCGCTTGGTCAGTTCGCCCTGCACTTCGAGTTCGCCGAACTGCGCCTTGTCGTTCGCGTCCGCGATGGAGCCCGGACGCAACCCGTCACCGATGGAGAAGCTTACATCGTAGGCGGCCATGATTTCGCAAATGTCGTCCCAATGCGTGTAGAGGAAGTTTTCCTTGTGATGCGCGAGGCACCATTTGGCCATGATGGAGCCGCCGCGGCTGACGATACCTGTCATGCGCTTGGCGGTGAGGGGGATGAAGCGGAGCAGCACGCCGGCGTGGATGGTGAAATAGTCTACGCCCTGTTCGGCCTGCTCGATCAGGGTGTCTCGGAAAATGTCCCACGTGAGTTCCTCGGCTTTGCCCCCGGTTTTTTCCAGCGCTTGGTAGATCGGAACTGTGCCGATGGGAACGGGTGAGTTGCGCAGGATCCATTCGCGCGTGGCGTGGATGTTTTTTCCGGTGGAAAGATCCATCACGGTGTCCGCGCCCCATTTGGTCGCCCAGCGCATTTTCTCCACCTCCTCCTCGATCGACGAGGCCACGGCGCTGTTGCCGATGTTGGCGTTGATTTTGACCAGAAAATTGCGGCCGATGATCATCGGTTCGCTTTCCGGATGGTTGATATTGGCCGGAATGATGGCACGCCCTGCGGCGACTTCGTCGCGGACGAACTCCGCGGTGATCTCGTGCGGGATGCGCTGCGGGAAGCGCCGGAAGACGGACGGCGCGTAGTCTGCCTCTTGTAGCGGCACTCTGTGAGCGTCGTTGGTGCTGGTCCGGCGGTCGTAGACCGCCGCTACAAGCTGAGCCGAACCCGCGTGCTGCTTGTGCAAATCCTGACGGTCGATGTCATCCGCCATCTCGGCGAGCTTGGCGCGCCCCATGTTTTCGCGGATGGCGATGAATTCCATCTCGGGGGTGACGATTCCCTGGCGTGCATACCAGAGCTGGCTGACGGGGTGACCCGCGGAAGCGCGCAGGGGTTTGCGGCGCAGGCCGGGAAACTCTTTCAGGGCGGCTTTCCCGTTGCGTGTGGCGGCGTGGTCGGCGTGGACGCCGGAGAGATATCCGTTGTCCTCCGGGCGCACGCCGCGTCCGTCATATTCGGCAACGTCCCCCCGCGAGAGGATCCAATCGCGTCGCAAGCCCGGCAGCCCCTGCTCCACGTCGCCGCGGAAATCGGCATCGCCCCACGGTCCGCTGGTGTCATAGACGCGGACGGGATTATTCGCTTCAAGTTCGCCGCGGAAATTCTTGGTCGGCGAGAGACTGATTTCGCGGAAAGGAACGCGCACGTCCGGATGGCGTTGGCCCGTGACGTAGACGCGGCGGCTGTTGGGGAGGGAGGGGTCGGCGGAGCCGGCGGCTCCATCGGAGGAAGGATCGGAGATCATGGTCTTTCGCGCGGGGGAGGATGCGCGTGCCAAGATGTTCTCCGCTCCCTGCGCCGGCATGACCCGGGATCAGGTTCGAAGGGTCACCCGCTGCGTGTGCGGCGGGACTCTCAGCCTCGCGGCTCCCCTGCTGGAGCCAAGGTTGGTCCGCGGGCGACCGCCGGAAAAGAAAAAACGCCCTGTGAGCGCGCGGCACAGTCCCGGGCGTCAAGTGCGAAGGCTTCGGAGCACCGCGTTGGCTTCTTCCCGGTCGAAGCGTCCGTGCTCCAGCCATCCGCCGGCCCATTCGCGCATGTCCTCATGCTCTTTGTGCTTCGGGTCGTCGAGGATCCGCAGGAGGCGGTAATAGCCGTGAATGCCTCCGCAGTCCTCCGGCGGGCAGTCACCGCGTCCGGCGAGGCAGACGGGATGCCGGAAAGAGGGGTCCGGCGGCAGGGTTTTCTCGCGCAATAGGTCGTGCAACCAACCGTCTCCGAAATCGTATTCGTAAAACGCGCGGGCTTTATCGCGGACCAGGAGATCAGTCACTTTGTAGCGACGCTCGTCGAGTATGTTCTGCGTCGACCATGGATCCTCCGGATCGAGCATGCCGTAAATGGTCGCGCCAGGCTGCGGGCCGGTCACGAAATCGTGCAGGTGGCTGTTGGTCCATCCCATGGCTGCTTGGATCACGAAGTGCAACCCCTCGAGACTGAGATTGCCCAACCGGACGTAAGTGCCTGTCCTGCCGAGGGTATTTTCTGCTCAGGCTTGGTCGGGGCGGTCTGCCGAAACGTCGGAATTGAGGATCCGCTCGAGGGCGTCGGCGAAGTCATCGAGGGCTTCGTCGGGCACCATGATGGTGTCGCGTCGCCCGTTGACGTCCTCCGTGATCTTCAGCACGCGGCCGCGGTTGTTCTCTTTGTAATCGAGAAAAAACACTTTGCGGCCCGAGACAATTTTCTCCGAGGCCAACACCCGGTCCGGACTGCGCGAATAATCTTCGTTCATACCTTCACTCCTTGCTTCTCCCGAGCACCAATAAAGAAGCGGCGGGAACGGCGATCAAGGAGAAAAGATTCAACGCCATGGAAATACCGTGCCAGCGCGCGAAGCCGGGCGTGCCCGGCGCATACGCGGCCATCGACGGTTGGATGAAAAGCGGAATCGCGGCGAGGGCGGCGAGTGCGAGGAACTGCAGGACGAGCGCCGCCCTGTCGCGCTTGTCGCGCCGGACGATCCACAGCGCGAAGGTGGCGAGCAAGCCGAGGGAGATGGCAACAAGGAAATAAGCGGGGAACAGCGCGGTGGTGACCTCGCCGGCGCGCTCGCGGGGAAAGAGCCCGAACAAATTGCGCGCCACGCCGAAAGTGAAGAACCAGAGCACCGCGGCCCACGCGCCGCTCAGCCAAGTGTAGGCGATCATGGGGAAAGTCGAGGGCTGAGAGTTGAGGGTTGAGGGAAAAGACGGGATGCGGGGAGGGATCCGAGTCGGAGTTGCCGGTTAAAGCCGCGTTGGTTTGTGCCGGCAGTTCTCTCAACTCTCATCCTTCAACCCTCAACTGCTTCTCAGCTCAACCCGACCGCTTTCTCCACGCGGGCCATGACAGCGTCGGCCAGTTTGTTCGCGTGCTCCGCACCGCGGCGGAGGACATCGTCAACATGGGCCGGGTCGGCTTCGAGTTCGGCGCGCTTGGCCCGCATCGGCGCGAAATATTCCCAGACGGTGGCGAAGAGCTGCTTCTTGAAGTCGCCGTATCCGGTGCCGCCGGCGCGGAATTTCTCCGCCATGGCAGCGGCTTCGCCGGACGGGGCGAAAAGCTTGTAGAGCTGGTAGATGGCGTTGCTCTCCGGATCCTTGGGCGCTTCGACCGGCGTGGAGTCGGTCACGATGCCCATGATCTTTTTCTTCATCGTCTTCTCGTCGGCGAAAATCTCGATCGTGTTGTGGTAGCTCTTGCTCATCTTCGCGCCGTCCGTGCCCGGCACGAGGGCGGCGTCTTCGCGGATGCTCGGCTCGGGGAGCTTGAAGATCTCGCCGAAGGTTTCGTTCATCTTCACCGCAATATCGCGCGTCACCTCGAGATGCTGTTTCTGGTCTTTGCCCACCGGAACGATGTCGCTGTCGTAGATGAGGATGTCCGCCGCCATGAGCACGGGGTAGGAGAACAATGCGTGGGAAGGCGCGATGCCGTGGGCGATTTTGTCTTTGTAGGAATGGCAACGTTCGAGCAGTCCCATCGGCGTGACCGTGCTGAGGAGCCAAGTGAGGAGCGGGACTTTCGGGACATCCGACTGGCGGAAAAGAAAGGCTTTCGCGGGATCGAGTCCGCAGGCCAGGAAGTCGAGAGCGACGTCGCGCGAGTAGCGGCGCAAAGCCGCGGCATCGTGCAGCGAAGTGAGGGCGTGCAGGTCGGCGATGAAGTAGAGCGCCTCGCCTTTGTCCTGCAGTTCGACCGCGGGCCGCATCATGCCGAGGTAATTGCCCAAGTGCAGCGCGCCGGAAGGTTGGATGCCTGAAAGGATGCGTTTCATGCCAAACGAGATGAAACCACAGGGGGCGCGGTGAGCACAGAGCGAATTCCGCGTCAGTAAACGTAATACTCCGGCAGCGGAAAGGCGTTGCGGATGAGCGTGATTTCGGGCGCATCCGGGCTGGTGGCGAGAACTTCGACAATATCGAAGCGGAAGCGGATGTCCGGAAAGTTGAGCAAGCGCAGCCAGGCCATGGCGCCCTTGGCCACGCGGCGCTGTTTGTCGTAGTCGACCGCGTCGGATGGACGTCCGCGTTCCTCGCTGGCGCGCGTTTTCACCTCGACAAAAACAAGGGTGTCCTCCGCTTTGTCGCGGCAGACGAGGTCGACTTCGCCGCCGCCCGGCGGGATGAAGTTGCGGTAAAGGATGCGGTATCCGTGCCGCCGGAGATATTTCTCGGCCTGATGTTCGCCCCACTGTCCGAAGACGATGTGGTCAGCAGGCGGCTTGGAACGCGATTTGCGTCTGCGCCACCGGCTGGAAAGTCCGGCGATGAACGGGGCAGGGGCCATGGTTGCGGAGGGCTTCGAGGTGTTCGCGCACACCATAGCCTTTGTGGCGGGCGAAACCATACCGGGGATACTGCGCGTCGAGATCGGTCATCAGGCGGTCGCGAGTCACTTTGGCGATGATGCTCGCCGCCGCGATGCTCAGGCTGAGCGCGTCACCTCCGACCAGTGCGGTATGCTCGACCGGGAGGCCGCGCACGGGAAGTCCGTCCACCAACGCGTGGTCCGGTTTGCGAGGCAGCGCGTCCAAGGCGCGCGCCATGGCGAGGTGGGTCGCGCGGAGAATGTTGAGACGGTCGATTTCCCCGACGGAGGCTTCGCCCACGGCCCAGTGGACTTCGGCCTGCGCGGTGAGTGCCGCGTGGAGGGCCTCGCGTTTTTTCGGCGCGACCTTTTTCGAATCGTTGAGCCCGTCGAGTTCGAATTCGTCCGGCAGGATGACCGCGGCGGCAACCACCGGCCCGGCGAGCGGACCGCGTCCGGCTTCGTCCACGCCCGCGACGAAAAGAAAACCGCGAGCGCGCAGGGCACGCTCGCGGGTGAAATCGCAGGCCATGGTGCGGCCTTCGCTTGGCTTATGCCGCGGCGGAGGCGGCGGCGCGGGCTTTCTCCTTCACCGTGGTGGCGGACTTGCCTTTGCGCGTGCGGAGGTAATTGAGCTTGGCGCGGCGGACGGCGCCTTTCTTCTCCACTTCGATTTTGGCGATGCGCGGGGAGTGCATCGGGAACACCCGCTCGACGCCCTCGCCGTAGGAAACGCGGCGCACGGTGAAGTTCTCGTTCACGCCCGTGCCTTTGCGGCCGATGACGATGCCGGCGTAAATCTGGATACGCTCTTTGTCGCCCTCTATGACGCGGGTGTGCACTTTGACGCTGTCGCCCACGTTGAATGCGGCGATGTCTTTCTTCAGTTGTTCAGCCTCGATTTTATCCAAAACATTCATGACTTCTTCCTTTCCCGATAAAAATGGCCCTGCTGTTTATCTCCGCAACGTCCTGAGGGCAACAACTTTCCTCCATCCCGGCGGAACATATCTACATATCATGATATTTTGATGGGTTGCTTTTGGATGATCCTCAGGTATTTAATAAAATGATGAACAGCATTGCCACCAGAACCGGGGACGACGGGACGACCTCCCTTCTCTTCGGGCGCCGCGTGCCCAAAACCGACATGCGCATCGTGGCCAATGGCCGTGTCGACGAACTCAACGTCCGCCTCGGCATGGCCAAAGCGTGCCTGCCGCCCGACGAAACGGAAGCCCTCGCCTTCATCGAGCAAGTGCAGCGCAATTTGGTCAACTTGATGGGCGAGGTCGCGGTCGCGCCGGAAGATTGGGAACGCTACGGCTCGAGCGGCATGCCGAATTTCGACGATGCTCTGCTCGGTGTGCTCGACGCCCGCGTGGCCCGTCTTGAATCCGAAGGCTTCACCTACAAAGGCTGGGCAACGCCGGGCGGCAACCTCCCGGCCGCTGCGATCGATTGCGCCCGCACCGCCTGCCGCGAGGCGGAACTCGGTCTGCTCGGTGTCCTCGAAGCCGGGTTGCTCAACCCCAAGCGCGCCGACCTCATTCTCCAGTCGCTCAACCGCCTGTCCGACGTTCTCTGGCTCGAGGCGCGGCGGGCCGAAAGCGCCGTTCCGGCGCCGCACGCGTAACACGTTCCGTCATGTCCAAGCCCGATACAGCCGAGGCTCTGCGCGCTTTGATGGCCGAGCGCATCATCTACCTCGATGGCGCCATGGGGACGATGATCCAGCGCCACAAGCTGGACGAGGCGGCCTACCGCGGAAAGCGCTTCGCCGACTGGCCCAGCGACGTCAAAGGGAACAACGATCTCCTCGTTCTGACCCAGCCGGACATCATCCGCGGGATCCACGAGCAATACATCGCCGCGGGCTCCGACCTGATCGAGACGAACACCTTCAACAGCACGACCATTTCCCAGGCCGACTACGGGATGGAGGAAATCGTGCCCGACTTGAACCTCGCGGCGGCCAAGTTGGCGCGGGAGGCGGCAGACGCTTGCAAAGATCGCCGCGTCTTTGTCGCCGGAGCGGTCGGCCCGATGAGCAAGACCCTGACCATTTCCCGTGACGTCAACGATCCGGGCGCGCGCGAAGTGACTTTCCAGCAGGTGGCTGCGGCTTACCGCGATCAGGTGGACAATCTCGTCGCGGGCGGGGTGGACGTCCTTCTCGTCGAGACCGTTTTCGACACACTCAATTGCAAAGCCGCGCTCTACGCCATCGCGCAATATTTCGCCGATAAGAAGATCAGCCTCCCGGTCATGGTCTCGGGCACGATCACCGATTTGAGCGGGCGCACATTGACGGGCCAAACCACCGAGGCGTTCCTCAATTCCATTTCGCATTTTCCGCTGCTCAGCGTCGGCCTCAACTGCGCGCTCGGACCCAAGGAAATGCGGCCCTACATCGAGGAACTGGCGCACCTCGCGCCGTTCCATGTCAGCACCTACCCGAACGCCGGCCTGCCCGATCCGCTCTCGCCGACCGGCTTTCCCGAGACGCCCGAATCGCTCGCCCCGCAATTGCGCGAGTGGGCCGAGCAAGGCTGGCTGAACATCATCGGCGGTTGCTGCGGCACGACGCCCGATCACATCGCGGCGATTGTCAAAGCGACGCGCGGCGTCAAACCGCGCCGGCTGCCCGAACGCACGCGCACCCTGCGCCTGAGCGGACTGGAACCGTTCACCGCGCGTCCCGAAATTCCCTTCATCAACGTCGGCGAGCGCACCAACGTCACCGGTTCTCCCAAATTCGCCAAGCTCATCCTCGGCAACCAATACGACGAAGCGCTCGCCGTGGCGCGCCAGCAGGTCGAGGCCGGGGCGCAGATCATCGACGTCAACATGGACGAGGGGATGCTCGACGGCGCGGCAGCCATGACCAAATTCCTCCAGCTTGTCGCCAGCGAGCCGGATATTTCGAAGGTTCCGATCATGATCGACTCCTCCAAGTGGGAAGTGATCGAAGCGGGGTTGCGCTGCGTGCAGGGCAAGTGCGTGGTCAACTCCATCTCGCTCAAGGAGGGCGAAGAAAAATTCAAAGAGCAGGCCCGTCAGGTCATGCGCTACGGCGCGGCCGTGATCGTCATGGCCTTCGACGAAAAGGGTCAGGCGGACAACTTCGAGCGTCGCAAAGAAATCTGCGGCCGCGCTTACAGGATTCTCGTCGAGGAAGTCGGCTTCCCTGCCGAAGACATCATTTTCGATCCCAACATCCTCACCGTTGCCACGGGCATCGAGGAGCACAACAACTACGCCGTCGATTTCATCGAGGCCACGCGCTGGATCAAACAGAACCTGCCCTACGCTCGGGTCAGTGGCGGGGTAAGCAACATTTCCTTTTCGTTCCGCGGAAACAATCCGGTCCGCGAGGCCATGCACACGGCCTTCCTTTACCACGCGATCAAGGCCGGACTCGACATGGGTATCGTCAATGCCGGCCAGCTCGGCGTTTACGCCGAAATCCCGCCCGACCTGCTCGAGCTGATCGAGGACGTCCTGCTCAACCGCCGCCCCGATGCCACCGAGCGTCTCGTCACCTTCGCGGAAACGGTCAAGGGCTCGGGCAAGGCCGCCGTCGAGAAAGACACCAAATGGCGCGAGGCGCCGGTGGAAGAACGCCTGGCCCATGCCCTGATCAAGGGCATCGTCGATCACATCGACGAGGACACCGAAGAAGCGCGGCAGAAATACCCGCGTCCGCTCGACGTGATCGAAGGTCCGCTGATGAACGGCATGAAGATCGTCGGCGATCTTTTCGGTGAGGGGAAAATGTTCCTCCCGCAGGTCGTGAAGAGCGCCCGTGTCATGAAGAAGTCGGTTGCCTGGCTCACGCCCTACATGGAACGCGAGCGCGCGGCCAATCCCAACGCCCGGGCCCAAGGCAAAGTGCTCATGGCCACGGTCAAAGGCGATGTGCACGACATCGGCAAAAACATCGTCGGGGTCGTTCTGGCCTGCAACAGCTACGAGGTCATCGACATCGGCGTGATGGTCCCCTGCGAAAAAATCCTCGCCGAGGCCAAGAATCACGGGGTCGATGTTATCGGTCTCTCCGGACTCATCACGCCGTCCTTGGACGAAATGATGCACGTGGCCGCGGAAATGAAACGCGAGGGCTTCGACCTGCCGCTCCTCATCGGCGGCGCCACGACCAGCCGTGCGCACAGCGCGGTCAAGATAGCACCGCACTACGACAGGGAAGTCGTCCATGTGACCGACGCCTCGCGGGTCGTCGGCGTTGTCTCGCAACTGCTCAATCCCGAGACGAGGCCCAAATTTGCCGCCGATCTGGCGTCCGACTACGAGCGCCTGCGCACCGAATTCGCGGCCAAGCAGCGCGACGCCAAACTCGTCTCGATCGGCGAAGCCCGCAACCGCCGCTTCGCCCCCGATTGGTCGAAGGAGCTGATCGACACGCCGGCCTTCACCGGGGTGAAAGTCTTCGACGATTTCCCGCTAGGCGAACTCGTCGATTACATCGACTGGTCGCCTTTTTTCCACGCGTGGGAATTGCGCGGCCGTTTTCCCGCCATCCTCGAGGACGAGGTGGTCGGACAGCACGCCACCGAACTTTACAACGATGCCCGCAAGATGCTCGACCAGATCGTGGCCGAGAAATGGATCACCGCAAAGGGTGTCTGCGCCATCATGCCGGCCAATGCAGTAGGTGATGACATCGAGATCTACGCCGATGCGGACCGCTCGAAAGTTCTGAAAACTTTCCACACGCTGCGCCAGCAGTCGGACAAATCCTCGGGTCAGCCTAATTACGCGCTATCCGACTTCATTGCGCCGCGCCACAGCGGTCGCATCGACTACTGCGGTGGTTTCACCGTCACGGCGGGCATCGGCGTCGAGGAGCGGGCCAAAGCCTTCGAGACCGCGCACGACGACTACAGTTCGATCCTGCTCAAAGCGCTGGCCGACCGGCTCGCCGAGGCTTTTGCCGAGCGTATGCACAAAGAAGTGCGCGACCTCTGGGGCTACGGAAACTCGGAGAATCTGAGCAACGAGGACCTCATCCGCGAAAAATACCGCGGCATCCGTCCGGCCCCGGGTTATCCGGCCTGCCCCGACCACACCGAGAAATGGATTCTTTTCGATTTGCTCGAGAGCACCAAACACACCGGTGTCAAGCTGACCGAAAGCCTTGCCATGATGCCCGCGAGTTCGGTCAGCGGCATGTATTTCGCGCATCCCGAGGCGAAATATTTCGCGGTCGGCAAAATCCAGCGCGACCAAGTGGAAGACTACGCCCAGCGCAAAGGTATGTCCGCCGCCGAAGTGGAAAAGTGGCTCGCCCCGAATTTGGCTTACGAGCCGAAGAGGTAGG
>JAFMJK010000254.1 GCA_017853515.1 Chthoniobacterales bacterium
GAGCAAATGGATGCCGGTTTGGACGAGACGACGGACCCGGTCCGCTTCGTCGCCGAGCTGCCTGCGGCCTCGGCGGAAACGTCGACCGCGGCCGACGGTGTCTTCCGTGTCGATCTGCCCGCTGATTCGGAGGTTTATCTCGTGGCGCGGCTGCCCGGCGAAACGCCGGAGGCGGAAACTCTCGTCTGGTTGCGCCGCGGGCCTTTCGAGGACGGCGAGAAAGTGCAGTTCTCCAATGGCAACCTGCTCACCGCCGGGATGCTCGCGGAAATGGCGCGAGCCATAAAAAAGCCGGAGAGCCCCGAAGGCTCCCCGGCCGAATGAGACGCGGCGGAAGCAGTTCTTTTCCTTGGCTTCACTGTCCTGCTTGCCTTCCCCGGCGATGCTCAGCGCGCCGTCATGACAGGAAATCGCGGCTCTGTCGCGTCAGCGTTGGCCTGCAACCTGAAGCCTTCCTGCTGCTTTCAAACTTACGGTCTTTGTGCTTTGGTTATCCAAGTCCCCTGCATCATGTTTTTTACCGGCCATCTCGCCCGAGTTGCAGGACTGTGCGCGGCGGTCTGGGTTCTTCTTTTTCCCGTCCGCGCCTCCGCGTTGCCTGCATCCCTCGAGGGTCTGGGGGCTCTGGCTGATCCGCCGGCCTTGTATGCCGACGATCAATCGGCCAGTCCCGCCACTCCGGTTGCCGGACAAATCACCCGCGTGTATTTCGCGGGCGTCGGCTACCGCGGCGCGCCCACGCGCGTCTTCGCCTGGATCGGTCTGCCTTCGGGCGCATCATCGACCAACCGTGTCCCGGGTGTCGTTCTGGTGCACGGCGGTGGCGGAACTGCCTACTCGGAGTGGGTGCAGAAGTGGATGGATCGCGGTTATGCAGCCGTGAGCATTGCTGTCGAGGGGCAGACCGACACGTCGGCCACGCAGGCCCAGAAGGATGCCGGATTGGCAGTGGGCAACTGGCTCAAGCACGCCATGCCCGGTCCGGCGCGCAATGGAATTTACGGCGACTCGGCGGTGAGTCCGGTCAGCGACCAATGGATGTATCACGCCACGGCCGCGACCATTCTGGCCAATTCGCTGTTGCGTTCCCTGCCGCAGGTCAATGCGGCCAATGTCGGCCTGACCGGTATATCGTGGGGCGGGGTGATCGCGGCAACGGCCGCCGGTATCGACGACCGCTTCCGCTTCGTCATCCCGATTTACGGCTGCGGCAATATGGACGAGGCGCCGAATTGGTGGGGAAGCGCACTGATCAACAACCAACTCTACAAGACGGTTTGGGATCCGATGTTGTATCTGGGCGATGCCATCATGCCCATGCTCTGGCTCTCGTGGCCGGCGGAGTTGAATTTTCCGTTGGACTGCCAGGCCGACAGCTACCGCGCCGCGGCCGGTCCGCGCATGGTTTCGCTTGTGCCGGGGATGGGGCATAGTCATCCCGCGGGATGGAACCGGCCGGAGAGTTATGCTTTTGCCGACAGCGTGATCGCGGGCGGTGCGGGTTGGTGCCGGCAGGAGAGCGTGTCCTCTGCAGCCGGGATGGCTCGGGCTGTTTTCCGTGCCTCGTCCGCACCCGCGGCTGCCGTGCTGCTTTCCACCTCGGGCTCCGGTGCGACCGGCAACCGGACATGGGTGGAGAGTCCGGCGGAATTGAGATCCAACGGCGATGGCACATACACCGCCACCGCCCCGCTTCCCGCAGGCGCCACGGCGTGGTTCATCAACGCGCAGGCGGGCTCTCTGGTGGCGAGCACCGATTTCCAGGAACTTCCCGCCATGGCCACGGTTTCCATCGGTGACCTCGCGCGGACCTATGACGGCACGCCCAAACCGGTCAGCGTGACGACAGATCCCGCCGGCCTTTCCTTCGCGACGACTTACAACGGGTCGACCAATGTTCCCTCGGCGGCGGGCGATTACAATGTCGCGGTCACCGTGACTGATCCCAACTACCTCGGAACGTCCGTCGCCACTCTGGGCATCCGGCTCTCGCCGTTCGATGCCTGGCGGTTGCAGAAATTCGGCGGTGAGTGGGAACGCAGCGCCTCCGCGGCAGCCTCGGCGGATGCCGACGAGGACGGGATTCCCAATGCGGCCGAATACCATCTCGGCACCGACCCGGTCGACAGGCGTTCCAAACTTCTTGCCGAACTCGCCGACGTCAGGCCCGGGGCGGTGACTATCCGCCTTGCCCCGGCGGTCAGAGCGGGGTCGTTCACTTTGGAGTCCTCGCCAGCTCTGGGTCAGGCATGGCAGGGGATGGCCCTTTCCGTGGTGGAGGATGCACCCGAAGCGAACTTCGACATTCCTTGCCAATCCGATGCCTGTTTTTTCCGGGTCATCTACCGGCCGCCGGGATCCCCGTGAACGGGGCTCTCCCGCCCGTTGTCGTGCGGCCGTGCGGCTACTCCGATGCGCGGTAAAGTGTCACCGTGTGTCCGACCTGCAGGACCGGCCGCGACGAGGAGCGCAGCGCAAGATCGGCCGAGAGCTGCTTGCGCTCGGACTTTCGATCGGTGAAGCGGACCTTGACCAAGTGGTGGTCCGAGAGCGCCTGGTCGAGCGCGGCGACAAGGGCATCGGTCACCCCCTCGTGCCCGACATGGATGATGGGTTTGAGTTT
>JAFMJK010000053.1 GCA_017853515.1 Chthoniobacterales bacterium
CCCGGCACACGCGAGAACTCCAATGTATTCCTCGTGATCAGGGTGCAACCGGCGGCCCGCGTTGTCGCCGCGATCACCATGTCGTTGGCCCCGATGGGAGTCCCTGAACTTTGCAAAGCCATCCGGATCTCGGCCCAGTGCGCGGGCGCGTCCCCCGCAAACGGGAGCAAGCGCAACGGAGCGAGAAATTTCTCCACGGCCGCCCGGTTCTCGCGGGGTCGCGCACTAAGCATTGCACCGAACAGCAACTCCGCCCGCACCATTTCCGGCACTGCATAGTCCGAAGGTCGGCCGTCCAAAAAGCGCGCGGATAACTCGGCGTCCTTACCGCGCAACAGGTCGACGACAATGTTGGTATCCAGCGCGCGAATCATTCGAATCGCGCCATCTGATCCCGCACCGCCGCGTCTTCTGCAGGAACAACGAAGCTGTCGTCATCAATACTCCCAAGCAGCTCGCGGTAACCGGCCGGCCACTCTGGGGCTCCGGCAGCTGCCAGCAATTTCTCACGGGCCCAGCGCGAGAGCGAAAGCGAGTCGCGTTTGGCCGCCCTCGCGATCAACCTTCCCGCAGGCTCGTCCACGTAGATGTTGAGGTGAGGCATGGACTCAAAATAGCAGAAGCACTTATACTTCCAAGTATATTTTTGCGGTTCGCGGCTAAACCTCTCTGAGGGTTTCGCGCGCCGAGCGCACGGCGCTCGCGATGTCCTCGGCTTGCAGCCACCCGGAAACGATGACTACTCGCCGCGTGCCCGCATCATGAACCTGCGGTAGATTCTCCAGCTTGATCCCGCCGATGCAGAAGATCGGGATCGAGATCAAATCATGCACAGCGGCGATGTCCTCCAGACCGATGGCCGGACGGCCCGGTTTGGTCGGGGTGGCAAAGAGCGGGCCGAATCCGATGTAGTCGGCCCCCTCCTCCGCGGCGGCGCGGGCTTGGGCCAAGCTGTGAGTCGACTTGCCAATGATGACCGGGCGACCGGCGGCAGCGCGGGCTTCGGCCACGGACAGGTCGTCCTGTCCGACGTGCGCGCCTTCGGCGGGGACGTCGCGGAGCAATTCGGGATAGTCGTTGAGGATGAGCGGGACGCCGAGCGGGGCGGTCAGGGTGTGGATTTCCCCGGCCAACCCCGCGACGATCGACTTGGGAACGTCCTTGGCGCGGAGTTGCAGGATGTCGACGCCGCCTTCGAGTAGCTTCTGCGCGGCAACGGGCGCGGTGTCGGCCGTGACGTATCCGAGATCGACGATGCCGTAGAGGCGGGCGTCGGCCAGCGCGCTCACTTTTTCGGCGGGGCGGGACGGGCCGCGAGCATGCGCTCGAGGAAACCGGTGTCGTATTTGCCGGCGATAAAATCCTTGTTCTGCATGATCTCGAGCTGCAGCGGGATGGTCGTCTTGATCCCGGTGATCATGTTTTCGCCGAGCGCGCGGCGCATGCGGGCGATGGCCTGCTCGCGCGTCGAGGCGTGGACGATGAGCTTGGAGATCATCGAATCGTAGTTCGGCGGGATCGGGTAGCCGGCGTAGGCGTGCGAGTCGATGCGCACGCCGCGTCCGCCCGGAGCGTAGTAGAGATCGATGGTCCCGGGGTTGGGCATGAAGTTGTTGTCCGGATCCTCGGCGTTGATGCGGCACTCGATGGAGTGGTGGCGCGGCACGGCGTTGAGCACGTGGTGGGAAAGCGGCTCGCCCGAGGCGATCTGGAGTTGCTGCTTGACCAGGTCGACACCGTAAACCTCCTCGGTGATCGGGTGCTCGACCTGGATGCGCGTGTTCATCTCCATGAAGTAAAAATTGCGGTCCTCATCGACGAGGAACTCGATGGTGCCGGCGTTCTCGTAGTTGACCGCTTTGGCCAGCGCGATGGAGGCCTCGCCCATCTGCTTGCGCAGCTTTTCCGTCATGATGGGCGACGGACACTCCTCGATGATCTTCTGGTTGCGGCGCTGCACGGAGCAGTCGCGCTCGCCGAGATGCACGACATTGCCTTTGCTGTCGGCGATGAGCTGGAATTCGATGTGGTGCGGGTTGACCACGAATTTCTCGATGTAAACATCCGGATTGCCGAAAGCTTTCTCCGCTTCGGTGCGGGCGCTATGGAAACCTTTGACCAGGGTGACTTCGTTGTGCGCCACGCGCATGCCGCGTCCGCCACCGCCCGCCACGGCCTTGACCATCACGGGGAAGCCGATCTTGCGCGCGAGGCGCAGGGCCTCGCCTTCGGTCGCGACGATGCCGTCGCTGCCGGGCGTGACCGGCACGCCGGCTTTGATCGCCTGCTGGCGCGCCATGTTTTTGTCGCCCATCAGGCGGATGGCTTCTGGGGACGGCCCGACGAACTTTATTTTGCAACTCCCGCAGACTTCGGCGAAATGCGCGTTCTCGGCAAGGAAGCCGTAGCCCGGATGGATGGCGTCAGCGTCGGCGATTTCGGCGGCGCTGATGATGCGGTCGATCTTGAGGTAGCTCTGCGGGCTCGGCCCGGGCCCGATGCAGATGGCCTCGTCGGCCAACTGGACGTGGAGCGATTGGACGTCGGCCTCGGAATAGACCGCGATGCTGTGGATGCCGAGTTCCTTGCAGGCGCGGATGATACGCAGGGCGATCTCGCCGCGGTTGGCAATAAGGAGGCGCTTGATCATTTCCGGTCCGGCGCGCGGGAGCCGCTTATTTGTAGCGGAAGAGGGCCTGGCCGAACTGGACGGGTTGTCCGTTCTCCGCGGCGACTTCGGTGATCGTGCCCGAGACCTCGGCTTTGATTTCGTTCATCACCTTCATAGCCTCGATGATGCAGACCACGGTGTCGGGCGTGACTTTCTGGCCGACCTTGACGAAGGCCGGCGATTCGGGCGACGGGGAGGAATAGAATGTGCCGACCATGGGCGACGGGATTTCTTTGCCCGAGGCGACGGGCGCGGCGGCTTCGGCCGGGGCCGCAGCGGGGGCGGTGGGAACAGGGGCTGGCGCGACGGGCGCATGGGCGTAGCCGACGGCCGGCGCGAATGAGGTTTCCTTGGCCAGCGAAATGCGGAATCCGTCTTTCTCCATTTCGAAGGCGGTCAGGCCGTTTTTCTGCATCAGATCGATGAGGGCCTTGATGTCTTTGAGGTCCATAGTGGTCTCCTTTTTCTGTGTTGGAGGCGGCGAGGATGCTTTCCTGGGCATGGGGAGTCAAGTGCGGGGCGGGGCCGGTTGCTGCTGGCTCAGGCAATGCACCGAACCGAGCCCGATGATGAGGTCGGAGCAGTCGACAGGCACGACTTTTCTACCGGGGAAAACGGAGGAGAGGACGGCCGCGGCCTCCGCATCGCGCGGATCGTCGAACGTCGGCATGAGCACGGCACCGTTGAGGATGAGAAAATTGGCGTAGCTGGAGGGCAAACGGTGGCCCTGCCAATCGCGGTGCTTTTCCGGCATGGGCAATTCCACGATGTCGAGCGGGTTGCCGTCCTCGTCGCGCAGGGACCGCAACGTGGCGAGGTTTTCGGAGAGGATCGCGGTGTTCGGGTCGGCGGGGTCGTCGTCGACCACGGTGATGACGCGCGATTTGCCGACGAAGCGCGTCAAATCGTCGACATGTCCGTCGGTGTCGTCGCCCTCGATGCCGTCGCCCAGCCAGAGAATGTTGCGGACCGCGAGCCAGTCGCGCAGGTTTTGTTCGATTTGTGCCTGGGTCATCGACGGGTTGCGGTTCGGGTTGAGCAGACAACTGCGCGTGGTCAGCACGGATCCGCTGCCGTTGACGTCGATCGATCCGCCTTCCAGCACCATCGGATTGCTGAAACAGCGCATGCCGAGTTGCCGCGCGATGGCGACGGGCGCGAGGCGGTCCAATTCCCAACGCGGAAGCTTGCGCCCCCACGAGTTGAATTCGAAATCGGCCACGGCAACCTCCCCGGTCGCGTCATTGACCAAGAAAACCGGGCCGTGGTCGCGGCACCAGGGTTCGTCGGTTGGCACGTGGAAATACCGCACATTGTCGCACTTGCCTACGTGCCGCCGCACCTCCGCTTCCTCCGCCGCATCGTTCACATTGACGCGCACCGGCTCGAAGTCCGCCGCGGCACGCACCAGACGCGCCATGGCGGACGGAATCCGGTCGTAGGCGCCGGGAAAACTGTCGGTGTAAGGGTGCGGCCAGGAAAACCACACCGCCTCGTGCGGCTCCCATTCGGCCGGCATGCGAAATCCCAACTCGGCGGGCGTTGCCATGCCGCTATCTCGGGTCGCGGCGCGGCAAAAAGCAAGCCGCGCTGGAATTGACCCCGCCCGGAGATTACTTTTGCCGCGCCATGCCCAAGGTGTTCCTCAAAACTTACGGATGCCAGATGAACGAGCGCGATTCCGAACAGGTCGCGCAGATGCTCGTCGCGCGCGGCTACGAACTGACCGCCGTGGCCGACGACGCCGACGTAGTGTTGCTCAACACCTGCAGCGTGCGCGACATGGCGGAGCAAAAGGCGCTGGGCAAAATGGGGCTGCTCGGACGCCTGCAAAAGAAGCGCCCGCACACCGTCTACGGATTTCTCGGTTGCATGGCGCAAAGCCGCGGCGAGTCGCTCCTGTCCGAGGTGCCCCATCTCGACCTCGTTGTCGGGACGCAAAAATTCCACAAGGTGGCCGACCACGTGGACGCCATCCTGCGCCGCAAAATGGCGCACGACACCGCGATGGACGACCTGCGTTTTTCCATCGTCGACACCGACGAGGAGGCTGGCTCGCAGGAAACCATCCGCGACCACGCCACGGTTCCCGCCAGCGCTTTCGTCTCCATCATGCAGGGCTGCAACATGCGCTGCACCTTCTGCATCGTGCCCGACACGCGCGGCGCGGAACGCAGCCGCCGCATCGGCAGCATCGTCGGCGAGGTGCGCGAACTGGTCGAACGCGGCTGCAAGGAGGTCACGCTGCTCGGCCAGATCGTGAATCTTTTCGGACGCCATGAGTTTCCGAAAATCGGGGAGAAGAGTCCCTTCGTGCAGTTGCTCGAAGCCGTGCACGAAGTCGAGGGGCTCGAAAGACTGCGCTTCACCTCCCCCCACCCGATCGGATTTCGCGAAGACTTGGTCAACTGCTTCGGTCGCCTGCCCAAACTCGCCGAACATGTCCACCTGCCGTTGCAATCCGGCTCGGACCGCCTTCTCAAAGCCATGCACCGCGGCTACACGGCGGAAAAATTCCGCTCCCTTGTCGCCAAACTGCGCGCCAATTGCCCGGATATCGCCATCACCACCGACATCATCGTCGGCTTCCCCGGCGAGACGGACGAAGACTACGCGGCAACGCGCGCCCTGACCGACGAGATCGGTTTCGACAACGCGTTCGTCTTCCGTTACTCGCCGCGCAAAGACACGCCGGCGGCAACGATGGAGGTGCAGTTGCCGGAGGAGGTGAAAGAAGAGCGCAACCAGGATCTGCTTTCCGTGGTCAACCGCCACGCGCAGCAAAAGTTGCGGGATCTAGTTGGACGAACGGTGGAAATCCTTTGCACGGGCCCGAGCCGCCACAACGACGCGCGTCTCACCGGCCGCACGCGCGGCAACAAGATCGTCGTCTTCGAGGGTCCGCCTGATCTGGCGGGAGAACTGGTCGAGGTCGACGTGGCCGACACGTCCGGGTTCACGCTCTACGGCGCGAATCCGCGGCTGGCGGCGCGCCACGCCTTTGCCGCTAACACCGGTCACGAATAGTTTTCGGACGTCTGCCAAGGTGGATTGCGCCGTCCCGGCGCGATATTCCGATCAGTAATTCGCGATGGGGCCTCCTGCTCGTAGAGCCTACGACCCGGAGAGACATCGCGATCCACCCCAGGACCAAAAGCTGAAACCTTTGGGGATTTGTTGTTAGAGCAGTTTAACAACTCCCGATCCGTTATGGGTGCAAGGCACGCTCACCGGGGAATTTCCAAGAGCGCTTTGACTCCACCACGGACCGCCGATGCATCAACTTTGCCATCGAGCGTGACAAACCTTCCACCTCTCCGGGCCGCGAGCGCCAGCAGGTAACAATCGGTCAAATGCCGCGAGTCTGGCAGTTTCGGCAGAGTGTTTCGATCGCGCAGTGAAAAGTCGTCCGGCCAGAATTGGTGCCCGGGCAGAAGGCAAAGCGCCTCGAGCAAGTCCCGTGCCGCCGCTGTTCCCGCCCGGAACCCGGGATAATTGCGGTTGCCGATAATGCGCACAAAACCGTTTTCCGTGATCGGACAAGTCGCCCAAGCTCGCTGGGGATCGCGCGAAAACCAGGCAACCGTGCGCCGGTGGAAGTCGTGAGCCTCGTCGCCCAGAGCAATGAGGACATTGACGTCGAGGAGATGAACCACGTGACCCTTACTCCTCTTCCATCAACTCACGGATCATCGCGGAGGTAACCCTCACCCCGCCATTGCCGCTACGCCGAAGCCGGGGAATGCCATCCGGCCCGATGCGGTAGTAAGGAGACTCCGGTTGAACTCCCTCTGGTTGGCCGACTTCGCGCCGCAGGGCGTGCTCGACGACCGCCCGAAAGGTCGTCTTGCGCCGCGCTGCCGCTTTCTTGGCCTGGGCAAAGAGTTCGTCCGGCAGTTCGAGAGTCGTCTTCATATGGGTAACCATATGGGCGTATGGGCCATTGTCAATATGTTGACCACTGGCTCAGCGACGGCAAACAGCTTGGTAAACCTCGGCCGTGCGCGTCGCGATGGCCGCCCAGCTGAACTTTTCTTCCACCCGGCGCCGCGCCGCCGCGCCCATCTTGGCACGCAACGAGCCATCGCGCATGAGCTCGTTGACGGCCGAGGCCAGATCGCGGGCGAAATTTTCGGCATCGATCGGTTCAAACGGCGCTTCGTCCATCTGCGCGACCGGGACGAGCGTGCCGGTTTCGCCGGGCACGACGACTTCGGGAATCCCGCCAACCGCGCTCGCCACCACAGGCACGCCGCAGGCCATGGCTTCGAGATTTATGATGCCGAACGGCTCGTAGATGGACGGACAAACGAAAAGCGCGGCCTGCGAGTAAAGGGCGATGAGGTCTTGCTTGGGCACCATCTGTTCGATCCAAACGATTCCCTCGCGCGCGGCTTTTGCGGCATCAACCGCATGTTTCATTTCCTCCGCGATTTCGGGCGTATCCGGCGAACCGGCGCAGAGAACAACCTGAAATCCGGGGTCGAGTTGCCGGATGGCGCGGACAAGATGCACGATTCCTTTCTGCCGTGTGGTGCGTCCGACGAAGAGAATGTAGGGCGATGCGGCGTCGACACCGTAGCGACGGAGAATCTCCGCATCGTGGCGCGCGACGTATTCGGCCGGATCAATGCCGTTGTGGATGACGTGCACGCGGGCCGGGTCGACATTGAAGAGGCGCAAGACATCGGCTTTGGTCGACTCGGAAACCGCGATGACCGCGTCGGCCATTTCGATGGCGGTCTTTTCCACCCAGCAGGAAAAGTCGTATCCGCCGCCGAGTTGCTCGCGTTTCCACGGACGCAGCGGTTCGAGCGAGTGCACGGTGAGAACGAGCGGGATGCCGTAATTCTGTTTGAGGAGGATTCCGCCGAGGTGCGTGTACCAAGTGTGCACATGGACGAGATCGGCATCGCAGCCCGCGGCGGCCATGGCTGCATCGCGCTGCACCGCGCTGAAGACGGAACGCAGGGCCTTCGGACAACCGAACCCCGATTCGTCGGCGGGAAAACCGCGGACGCTCAGATCACCCTGGTGCACCCGCTGCCCGCCAAAGCAGCGCACCTCGACCGGCATGAGTCGCGCGAGCTCGCGCGAGAGATATTCCACGTGAACACCCGCACCACCGTAGACGTTCGGAGGGTATTCGTTGGTCAGGAGGAGGGCTTTCACTCCCCCGAGCCTACGCGCTCGGGTTTCCTTCTGAAATTTCAAATTTGCAATCCGAAATCGCTGGGTCGCCACTTGACGCCCGTGTTTAGGATGTCGCCCCCATGAACCACCGCGAGGCCTGCATCACCCTGAACATGATCCCGCTGATGGGACCGGTGCGGATGCGCCGCCTGCTCGAGGCATTCGGGTCGGCCGAAAAAATCCTCCTGGCGCGCCCCTCGCAACTGACCCAGGTCGACGGCATCAGCGACGCGCTGGCGCGGAATATCGCGGAATGGGAAAAGCATGCCGACCCGGCGGAGGAGGAGCGCAAGGCGCGAGAGATGGGCGCGCACATCATCACAGCGGAAGACGGAGAATACCCGCCCCTCCTCCGCGAAATCCACGATCCGCCGATCGTCCTCTACGTGCTCGGCAGCATCGGCGATCGCGACCGCAACGCCGTGGCGGTGGTCGGTTCGCGCAAAGCGAGCCATTACGCGAGCGAGTGCGCCAAGAAGCTCAGCTTTCAGATGGCCTACGCGGGACTGACCGTGGTGAGCGGGTTGGCCCGCGGGATCGACACGGCGGCGCATCAGGGCGCCCTGGCGGCCAAAGGACGCACCATCGCGGTGATCGGCGCAGGCCTGGCCCATCTTTACCCGCCGGAAAACGCGCAACTGGCCGGGCGCATCGCGGAAAACGGAGCGGTCATTTCCGAATTCCCGATCGGCACCAAACCCGACCGCCAGACGTTTCCCATCCGCAACCGCATCGTCACCGGCATGTCCTTCGGCGTGCTCGTCGTCGAAGCCGGCGCCAACAGCGGCGCGTTGATCAGCGCGAACATGGCCGCCGAGCAAGGACGCACTCTTTATGCCGTGCCCGGGCGCATCGACCAGCCCACGTGCCTCGGCTCGAACCGCCTCATCCAGCAAGGCGCCAAGCTCGTCACGGCGGCCGAAGACATCCTCGATGACTTGCCCATGTTGTTCAAAGAGCAGCCCTCGCTGCCCGCCTCGGTCGCGCCCGCCGGACTGACCGGCGAACAGGAAAAAATTCTCGCGGCGATCGGCGCGGACGAGACATCGGTCGAATCTGTTATCGCGACAAGCGGGTTGACAGCCGCGGTCGTGTCTTCCACGTTGCTCGGCCTTGAAATCCGGCGCTTGGTGAAACAACTCCCCGGAAAGCGCTACGTAAAACTCGTCTGAAGATGTCCAAAACCCTCGTCATTGCGGAAAAACCGAGCGTGGCCGGCGACCTCGCCAAGGCTCTCGGCAAATTCAAAAAAGAAAAAGGATACTATGAAGGCGACGACATGGTCATCTCGCATACCGTGGGCCACCTCCTCGAGATCCAGGAACCCGACAGCTTCAAAGTCGTCCGCGGCAAGTGGTCGCTGGAGAACCTTCCCGTCCTGCCCGACCATTTCGATCTCGTCCCGCGCGAAAAAGCGCAGGAGCAGCTCCGCATCCTGAAAAAACTCCTCGCCCGCCCCGACGTCGAGGAGGTGATCAACGCCTGCGACGCCGGCCGCGAGGGCGAACTCATCTTCCGCTACGTCGTCCAGCACTTCAAAAACAAGAAGCCGATCAAGCGCCTCTGGCTGCAGTCCATGACCGCCGACGCCATCCGCGAGGGCTTTGCCCACCTGCGCACCGACGCGGAAATGATCCCGCTGAGCGAGGCGGCCACCTGCCGCTCGGAAAGCGACTGGCTCGTCGGCATCAACGGCTCGCGGGCCATGACCGCCTTTTACAAGGAATTGCTCGGCGGCTTCCAAGTCACCCCGGTCGGCCGCGTGCAGACCCCGACTCTGGCCATCCTCGTCGAGCGGGAGGAAAAAATCCGCAATTTCAAACCGCGCGGTTATTTCGAGCTGCACGGCGAGTTCGGCGTCGCCGCCGGGACTTATGCGGGCAAATGGTTCGACGAAAAATTCAAGAAGTCGGCCGACGAGGACGCCAAAGCCGAGCGCATCTGGGATCGCGCCAAGGCGGACGAAATCAAGGCGAAGTGCGAGGGCAAAACCGGCACCGTCACGGAGGAGCGCAAGCCGACCACGCAGGCTTCGCCTCTGCTTTACGATCTGACCACCCTGCAGCGCGAGGCCAACGGACGCTTCGGTTTCAGCGCCAAGCGCACCCTGCAACTGGCCCAATCACTTTACGAGCGGCACAAAGTCCTCACCTATCCCCGCACCGACTCGCGCTGCCTGCCGGAAGACAACCTTCCCGTGGTGAAAAAAGTCCTCGGCGGCATGGAGGATCCGTCCCTCGCCCCGCACGCGCGCAAGGCGCTGGACCAAGGTTGGGTCACCAAGACGCCGCGCGTTTTCAACAACGCCAAGGTCAGCGACCACCACGCCATCATCCCGACCGGCGCGAGCACGGAGAAATTGGACGAATACGAGATGAAGCTCTACGACCTCGTGGCGCGGCGTTTCATCGCGGTCTTTTTTCCGGCGGCCAAATTCGAGGTGACCAAACGCATCACCACGGTCGAGGGCGAAAAATTCAAGACCGACGGCAAAATCCTCCGCGAACCGGGTTGGCTCGAGGTCTACGGGAAATCGGCCGCCGGCGAAGACGACGAATCGCTCGTCCCGGTGCAGGAAGGCGAGCCAGCCGAGACCAAATCGATCGAACTCAAGGAACTGCAGACCCGTCCGCCCGCGCGCTACACCGAAGCCACCCTGCTCTCGGCCATGGAAGGCGCGGGCAAGCTGGTCGACGACGAGGAGTTGCGCGACGCCATGAGCGAGCGCGGACTCGGCACGCCCGCGACGCGCGCCGCCATCATCGAAGGCCTCCTCACCCAGGAATACATCCGCCGCGAGGGACGCGACCTCGCCGCGTCGGCCAAAGGCATCAAGCTGATCACCGCCCTGCGGGAGATCAAAATTGAGGCACTGAGTTCCCCCGAGCTGACCGGCGAGTGGGAGCACAAGCTCAAGCAGATCGAAGCCGGGGAATTCAAACGCGATGCGTTCATGGAGGAGATCCGCAACCTCGTGGCCAATGTGATCAAGAAGATCAAGGACGCCTCCGGCCACCTGAGCAGCGAGACGATGCGCGGCAATTTCAAGGATCTCGAAGCCAAGTGCCCGAAGTGCGGCAGCACCGGCGGATTCAAGGAATCCTTCAAGGCCTACGACTGCAAAAATCCCGAATGCAAACTTGTCGTCTGGAAAACGGTGAGCAGCCGCGAGCTCGAACCCGAGGAAGTGCGCACCCTGCTCGAGACCGGATCGGTCGGTCCGCTCAAGGGTTTCAAGAGCAAGATGGGACGCCCCTTCGAGGCCAAGCTGGCCCTGAGCGAAGGCACGGAATGGAAAACGACCTTCGACTTCGGCGACGGCGGTGTGCGCAACAACGAGCCGTTCAACAAGGAGGCGGCCACGCTCGTCGTCGAAAAATGCCCGGTCTGCGAAAAAGGCGGCATTTATGACGCAGGCAACGCGTTCGCCTGCGAGCACGGGCTCGGACCCGAGAAAAAGTGCGCCTTCCGCATGGGCAAGATGATCCTGCAACGCGAGATCAGCGCGGATGACGTGCGCAAAATCGCCACCGAAGGAAAAACCAACCTGCTGACCAAGTTCATCTCGAAGAAGGGCCGTCCTTTCAACGCGTTTCTCACGCTCGACAAGAAGTCCGGCAAGGTCGGGTTCGAGTTCGAGGAGCGCAAACCGAAGGCGCCGAAGAAGGCCGCCTCCAAGGCCGAGCCGGCGGCGGCGTAGACTCGATTCGGCGCCGGGGGACGCCGACGATTCGACCACATCACCTTCTACCAAGTCCCAAAAACTTTTCGGACGTTGCTGCCTGAGGTAGGGACGAGCGGCCCGCTCGTCCGCTCTGTTTCCAACGGACACGCGAGC
>JAFMJK010000255.1 GCA_017853515.1 Chthoniobacterales bacterium
TCATGGCTTCGGCGTAGCGGTTCAATCCCTCGGGCCCCTCCGGCAGGGCGGAGGCGTCGTTCATTCCGTAGCACACAAAAAGAAGATCGGGCTTGGCCAAGGCCAGCGAGCGGTCGAGGCGGTCTCCGAGGGACGGCCGAGGGAATCCGTAACTTTCGACATGCCCGGCGTTTTCCGCGGCGGTGAGTTCGGTCGCCGATTCGCTCGGCAGACCGATGTTCAAGACCTCGAGTCGGTGCCCCCGGGAAAGCAGCCAGCATTCGACATCGGTGACATAGTCGCCGGCGTGGGTGATGCTGTCTCCGAGGAAGACGACCCTGCGGATTCCCTCGAGCGGTGAAGCGACGGTCATGACGGGCAGAAAGATGGCCAACCATGGAACGGAACAAATGAAAAGTTTCCGCAGTCCAAGCCGCAGGGGGCCGTGTCGATCATGGGGCATTGTTTTGTGGCTGGTGGATCGTCGCAAGTTCCCCGGAGGCCGGTCCGCGCGTTTCAATTGTGCCGATGCCCCAGCGAACGGGCGTTCGACCGGACTTCCTTCCAGAGTTCTTCCGCCCGGCGGCGCAGAGCCTCCGTTTTTTCGGGATTGTCCGGGGCGAGATTGTGCTTTTCGCCGATATCCTCGGCAAGATTGTAGAGAGCGGGATTTTTGTCGGGTTGGCGGAAGAGAATTTTCCAATCCCCCTGCCTCATCCCGAAAAGCACGGCTTCGAAATCCCCCGACTTGAGCTTGCGGCCGCCGCAGAAAAGAAGTTCCGAGCGGGGCGACGGGCTCTCCCCTTTGATCAGCCCCGAGAGGTCCAAGCCGTCGATCGGCCCGCGGGTTTCCGGTTTCACTCCCGCCAGCGAGGCGAAGGTGGGCAGGAGGTCGATCGTCGAAGCGATGCCGTCCGTTCGCGTGCCGGCGGGAATGCGACCGGGCGCCCATATGACACAGGGCACACGGATCCCGCCTTCGTCGAACGATCCCTTGCCGCCCTTCAGCGGCAGCGCCGAGCCGCCGTGGGATCCCTGAGTCAGCCACGGGCCGTTGTCCGAGGTGAAAACGACATAGGTGTTTTTGTCCAAGCCCTGCTCGCGGAGCGCATCCAGCAAACGCCCCGTCTCGGCATCGATGTGCTCCACCGCGCACTTGTAGGCATTATCGGGGTCGGGGTCGTGCGAGTCCTCGGGAACAAAAAGAGGCACATGGGGCATGTTGTGGGCGAGGTAGAGAAAGAAGGGCCGGTCTTTGTTCTTCGAGACAAACTCGATGGCACGATCCGTGTAGCGGCGCGTGAGGGTGCGCTGGTCCACGGGCATTTCGACAATTTCCTCGTTCTCCATGAGGGGAGCGTTCACTCCCCTGGTCCCGGCCGCCTGGTTTTTCCACGAATCGTCGGGGTTCATTTTTCCCGGATGCTTGTTGTCCGGATGGCTCATGTCATTCGAGTAGGGAATCCCGAAGTAGGAGTCGAATCCCTGGCTGGTCGGCAGGAACGGCTTTTGGTGACCCAAATGCCATTTGCCGACACAGGCCGTGGCGTAGCCCGCGCTTTTGAGCAGGTCGGCGATCGTGGTCTCCGCGGGGTGAAGTCCGAAATCGTCGCCCGGAAAAAAGACCGGTTTAACCACGCCGACCCGCGTGGGGTAGCACCCGGTCATCAGAGCGGCCCGCGAGGCCGTGCAGACCGGGCTGGCCACATAGAACGAAGTGAAGACCCGGCCCTCCTGCGCCATGCGGTCGATGGCCGGAGTTTTGATATCCGGCGACCCGAAGGTGCCAAGATCCTGATAACCCAAGTCGTCCGCGAAAATGAGGATGAAGTTGGGTTTCGAAGCATCGGCAACCGCGCCCCAAAGGGGATCGCCCCACAAAAGAACGAGCACCAAAGCGAGGAATTTCGGGGCCGGTTTCCGGGTCACTGGGGGAACATGGTTTTTTCGCGCAGAGTGTTTTGTTGATCGAGGAGGCCGGCGTAAAAATCGGCGTTCTTGGGTTCGAGGCGGCTGCCTGTTTTCACCGGACTGCAATGCGCGGCGAGTTCGTCGAGCGAGGACCCCGGCGAGGCGGCATGCAGGGCTTGGATGGCGGCACCGAGGGCGGCGCCTTCGGCGCTCTCCATGGTGACCACCGGATAACCGAAAACATCGGCCAGGATTTGACGCCAGACCGGGCTTTGACTGCCGCCGCCGGTGAGACGGATTTCGGACGGCTTGAGGCCGAGGGATTCCATGCGGCGGAGGCCGTAGGCCATGCCGAGGGTCACGCCTTCCATCGCCGCGCGCGCCATGTGGGCAGGCGTGAGATTCGCTGTCGTCATGCCGTGGAGAACTCCGCAGCCATGGGGCAGGTTCGGGGTGCGCTCGCCTTGCAGGTAGGGAAGAAAAAGGAGTCCGTCCGCGCCCGGTGGAACGCCGGAGATTTCGGAGTCCATGCGGGCGTGGTCCCAACCGAAGAGGTTGCGAAAAGCCTCGGTGGCCACCGTGACATTCATCGTGCAGAGGAGCGGCATCCAGTGGTCGGCACTGTCGCAGAACGCGGCGATCTCTCCTTGGGGGTCGATCACCGGCTTTTCGGCGCAGGCGAATATCGTGCCGCTGGTCCCGAGGCTCGCGGTG
>JAFMJK010000256.1 GCA_017853515.1 Chthoniobacterales bacterium
CATGGTTTTGGTCTCGGCCATCATCGGCCTGGCCGTGGCGGTCTATTCGCTGGCCGATATCGATGCGGCCCGCACGCGCTACGGCTACTACGCATTCCTCCATTTCATGATGATGGGCGTCTGCGGTGCATTCCTTACCGGCGACATCTTCAACATGTTCGTCTGGTTCGAGGTCATGCTGATCAGTTCCTTCGTCCTCATGTGCCTCGGCGGGGAGAAGCCGCAGATGGAAGGCGCGGTCAAATACGTCGTGCTCAACCTGGTTTCCTCGAGTTTGTTTCTTGCCGCCTGCGGGATTCTTTACGGTCAAACGGGAACGCTCAACATGGCCGACCTCGCGCTGCGCACGCGCGAATACATGAAGCCGGAGCTGCTCACCATGACGGCCATGCTTTTCCTCGTGGCCTTCGGACTGAAAGCCGCGGTCTTCCCGCTCTTTTTCTGGCTGCCCGCCTCGTATCACACGCCGCCGGTGGCTGTGTCGGCCATTTTCGCCGGGTTGCTGACCAAGGTGGGCGTCTATGCGCTCGTGCGCGTCTTCACGCTCATCTTCACCACTGAGATCGCGCTGACGCACGGCCTGCTCCTCGGCATTGCGGGGTTCACCATGGTGACCGGCGTGCTCGGGGCCATGGTGCAGTTCGATTTCCGCCGGCTGCTCTCGTTCCACATCGTCAGCCAGATCGGCTACATGGTCCTCGGGCTCGCTCTCTTCACTCCGCTCGCCCTGGCCGGGACGGTTTTCTACCTTTTCCACCACATCGTCGTGAAAGCCAACCTCTTCCTCGCCAGCGGTGTGGCGCAGCGTTACAGCGGAACCTTCGATCTGAAAAAACTCGGCGGACTCTACGCCGCGGCGCCGTGGTTCGCCTTGCTCTTCTTCATTCCCGCCATGTCGCTCGGGGGAATCCCGCCGCTCTCCGGATTTTTCGCAAAATTCGCCATCGTCAAAGCCGGGCTGTCCGGCGACACCATGTTCGGTGCATGGGCGTCGCTGCTCGCCGCGGTCGCGCTGGCCGTGGGTCTGCTCACCTTGTTTTCCATGACGAAAATCTGGGGTGAGGCGTTCTGGAAACCGGCGCACGAGGGTCATTCGCCCGAACCGCGCAAAGTTCCGGCTCGCGACCGCTTCCTGCTCCTCGCGCCGATTGCAGCCTTGGCCGTGCTCACGCTCAGCCTCGGATTTTTTCCCGGGTACTTTTTCGGATTTGCCGAAACTGCCGCCGCGCAACTGCTCGAGCCGGAGCGCTACATCAATGCCGTTCTGGGTGAAAGCCGCTGACCATGTATCCCGCATTGAACATCCTTCTCACCTTGGTCTGGGCCGGGTTGCTCGGCAGCTTCAGTCTGGCCACTCTCTTCTCCGGTTTCCTCGTCAGCTACGGACTGCTTTACCTCGTCACCCGCGGTTTGCCGGGACATCCCAAGTATTTCAGCAAAGTGCCCCGGCTGATCGGTTTCGCCGGCTACTACCTTTGGGAGTTGCTCAAATCGAACGCCATCATCGCCTACGATGTCCTCACGCCCACCCACCACATGAAACCCGGGGTCATCGCCATCCCGCTGGAAGCGAAGACCGATCTCGAGATCACCGTGCTGGCCAATCTCATCACCATGACACCGGGCACGCTGAGCCTCGATGTCTCGGGTGATCGCCAGACCCTATTCGTCCACGCCATGTATATCGACAACCCCGACACCCTTCGCCGCGAGATCAAAGAAAACTTCGAGCGGCGGGTGCTCGACTTGCTCCGCTGAAACCAATGGACGCCGCCACCATCCTCTCCGCCGGTGCCTGGGGCGCAGGAGCCATTCTCTCTGCCGGGATGTTTTTCGGTTTTGTGCGACTGGTCAAAGGACCGACCTTGGCCGACCGCGTGGTCGCGATGGATGCCCTCGCCACCATGGCCATCGGCGCGCTGGTCATTGTGTCCGTTGTCAGCGGCCAGGCGCTGCTGCTCGACATCGCCTTGGCCATGGCCCTCGTGGTCTTCATCGGCACCATCGCGCTGGCCATGACGATCAAAAAAGGAATTTTCAAATGATCTTCGTCGTCGCTGCTCTTCTCGTTCTCGGTGCATTCATGATGTTCCTCACCGGGCTGGGTATCTACCGCATGCCGGATGTTTTCACGCGCATGCACGCCGCAACCAAAGCATCCTCTCTTGGCGTGGCCTTGCTCTTGCTCGCCGCCATTCTTGTCTTCCGAGACCCCATGGTTCTGACCAAATCATTGGTCACCATTCTTTTCATCTTCCTCACCGCGCCGGTCGCGGCGCATTTGCTCGGACGCGCCGCCTACGCGCGTCGCACGGCGCTTTGGGAGCACTCCGTCGTGGACGAGGCGCGCGGGAAAATTGCGACTGCCGAAGGCGAAACTGTAGGCAGGGCAGATTGAGACGGGGATTGCAGCGGCGGTCTGTGACCGACGGTCGTGCTCGATGTTTTGGTTTCCGGCGGTCACAGCCTGCCGCTACAAGGTTAGGGAATGAAGTCTCCTTTTGCGCCCAAGCCGGATGCCGCGCTGCTTGTCTTGGCGCACGGTTCGAGCGTCAACGCGACGTCGAGCATGCCGACACGGGAGCAAACGGAACGTCTGC
>JAFMJK010000257.1 GCA_017853515.1 Chthoniobacterales bacterium
CCCTACCAACAACGCTCTACCGATAAGTCCACGACCTTTTGGTGTTTGGTATCACGCGGGCGCGGCGTGAGACAGGTTGGGCGTAGAACGCGATCCCCCCATCGAGATCAATCGGGAGGAAAATCGCGCCGAGGACGGCGCGATCCACCCGAGAAAAAATTTCAGGCCGACGCTGTCAACTTACCGGCCGCCATGGCCGCCACCACCACCGCCGCCGCCATGGGATCCGCCGTCGTTGTTGCCGCGGTTGTTGTAGTAGCCGTAGTCGCCATACCAGCCGACAGGATAAGCGAAGCCGAACGGCGCCACGCCCATGTAATCGGGATCGGCGAAGTAAGGATGGTTGGTTCCGCCATCATCGCTGACGCCGGAGGGAATGTTGTCGTCATCCTCGAGATACACGCCTTTCGCTTTGCCGAGGTAGTTGATGAGCGAATCATCCGCGCCCGCATCGACCAGGCCGTTGATTTGAGTCATGGAAAAATCGTAGGGCGCGCGGGTGGCCTTGAGGTAAGGCACGGTCATGCTGCCCGGAATGCCCGCGACGACGAGGCTCTTGATGTCCCCGTAGCCGAGCACGCGGCCGTTGGCGATGCGCGTCACGGTGGCGGCGGGCACGCCTTTTTTCTCGAGAACACCGATGTATCCCGGCTTTTCCAGTCCGGGCTTGTTCGTGGTGGCGCAGCCGGCGAGAAGAACCGCGAGGAGGACGATGGGAAGTTTGTTCATGCCGCGAGACTGAACCAGCCGCGCTTCCCCGGAAAGCCGAAAGCGGCGGGAACCGGAGTTCCCGCCGCTTCGTTGCTATATCAACCCAACAGAGTTGTGCGGATCAGACGGCCTTGTCGCCCGTCTCGTCGGTGCGGATGCGGATCGCTTCCTCCACCGCCGAGATGAAGACCTTGCCGTCGCCGATCTTGCCGGTCTTGGCCGCCTTGACGATGGCGCCGGTGGCCTTCTCGGCGAGGTCGTCCGCGACGACGACCTCGATCTTGATCTTGGGCAGGAAGTCCACGGTGTATTCGCTGCCGCGGTAGATTTCGGTGTGCCCTTTCTGGCGCCCGAAACCTTTGACTTCGCTCACCGTCATTCCCTCGATGCCGAGGTCGGCCAGCGCGTCCTTCACTTCCTCGAGTTTGAACGGCTTGATGATTGCTTCGATTTTTTTCATTGGTGTGACCTTTCTTGGTTAAGTGCCGTTTTACTCCAGAATGTATCCTTCTTCCCCGTGATCCACGGTGTCGAGACCTTCCCTTTCCTCATCCTGCGTCGGGCGCAGACCGATGGTGAATTTCACGATGAAGGCGATGATCGCGGTGGCGACCACGGAGAGGACCGCGGTGAGCGCGATCGCCTTGAATTGCTCGACGAGCAGGCCGGCCTTGAGCGGCTCGACCACGCTGTTGACCGCGGGGTCGGCGAAAATGCCGGTGAGGATCGCGCCGAGAGTTCCGCCCACGCCGTGGATGCCGAAGGTGTCGAGCGCGTCGTCGTAGCCGAGCATCTTCTTGAGATACATCACCGCAAGGAACGGGATGATGCCGGCGGCAAAGGCCATGATGACCGCGCTGGTCGGCGTGACGAAGCCGGCAGCCGGCGTGATCACCACGAGGCCCGCGACGATGCCCGAGCAGAAACCGAGAACACTCGGCTTGCCGCGCACGAGCCACTCGGCCAGGCCCCAGACGAAGCCCGCAATGCCCGCGCAGAGCATGGTGGTGGTGAAGGCGTTGGCCGCGATGGCGTCGGCACCGAGCGCGGAGCCGGCGTTGAATCCGAACCATCCGACGTAGAGCATGCCCGTGCCGATCATGACAAGGACCATGGAATGCGGAGGCATCGGAACTTTGCCGAAGCCCATGCGCGGCCCGAGGATCATGCAGAGAATGAGAGCGGTGTAACCCGAGGTCATGTGCACCACGGTGCCGCCGGCGAAATCGATCGCCTTGATGCCCGCATCAGGATTGAGCGGACCGCACATGAAGCCGGTCGCGCCCCAGACCATGTGGGCCATCGGGAAGTAGACAACGAACATCCAGATCGCGGTGAAAAGCAAAACCGCGGAGAATTTCATGCGCTCGGCCGTCGCACCGAAGATGAGCGCCGGAGTGATGATGGCGAAGGTCAGTTGGAACATCGCCCACACGTAATCCGAGATCCAGTAGTAGCCCGCGCCGACACCGGCCGGGGACATGTCCTTGAACATGGCGTAGCTCAGGTCGCCAATGAAGGCGTTGCCCGCGCCGAAGCTGAGGCTGTAGCCGCAGAGCCACCAGAGAAACGAAACGAGACCCGTGATCCCCAGGCACATCGCGAGGATGGAGAGCACGTTCTTCGAACGCACCAAACCGCCGTAGAAAAGCGCCAGGCCGGGCAGCGTCATGAAGAGCACGAGCGCGGTCGACACCATCTGCCACGCGTTGTGACCCGGGCCGGGCGCCTTGATCTTCGAGGCGTCGCCGGACGGACGGTCGACGTTGTTGATGTAGGCTTCGAGGTCGGCGATGCGGTCTTCGACCGACGGTTCGCCGGCCGGAGCTTCCTCCGTTGCGACGGTGACGGACTCGGTCACCGTGCCCTCAGCGGTTGTCACCGCCA
>JAFMJK010000271.1 GCA_017853515.1 Chthoniobacterales bacterium
GGCATCCAGCGCGACAAGCGCGCCCAGCAGATCATCGACGATGAACTCAAGCGCTTCCGCCTCGACCTGAACGACCAGCTGCGTATCGTGGAAGCCGATGCCTTCGCCCGTATTGAAAAGCTGCTGGTCGGCAAGGCAGCCAACGGCGGCCCCAACAAGCTGGCCAAAGGCTCGACCATCGACAAGGCCTACCTGGACGGCGTGGAGAAGTTCCACTGGTTCGACATTCGCCCCTCTGACGAGGACGTGGCCTCTCAGCTCGAGAGTATCAAGAACGCGCTCACCCAGACTCGTCACAGTTTTGACCTGGCGTTTGAAGAAAAGCGCAAGAAGCTCACACAAGGCGACGAGCTGCCCGCGGGCGTGCTCAAGATGGTCAAGGTGTACCTGGCCGTCAAGCGTCGCCTGCAACCGGGTGACAAGATGGCCGGTCGTCACGGCAACAAGGGTGTGGTCTCCAAGATCGTGCCCGTGGAAGACATGCCTTACATGGCCGACGGCACACCGTGCGACATCGTGCTCAACCCGCTGGGCGTGCCCTCGCGTATGAACGTGGGTCAAGTGCTCGAGGTTCACCTGGGCTGGGCCGGCAAAGGGATTGGTCAGCGTATCGGTGACATGCTGCAGCAAGAGGCTCGTGTGAGCGAGTTGCGCAAGTTCTTCGAAGAACTCTACAACTCGACCGGCCGCAAGGAGTCGCTCAAGCAATTGAACGACGACGAACTGCTGGAAATGGCGCGCAACCTCTCGACGGGCATTCCGTTTGCCACGCCGGTGTTTGACGGTGCCTCGGAAGATGAAATCCGCGCCATGCTCAAGCTGGCCTTCCCGGAAGACATCGCCAAGGCCAAAGGCCTGACCGCCACGCGCACGCAGGCTCACCTGTACGATGGCCGCACTGGCGACGCCTTCGAGCGTCCGACCACGGTGGGCTACATGCACGTGCTCAAGTTGCACCACCTGGTCGATGACAAGATGCACGCTCGCTCCACCGGCCCGTACTCGCTGGTCACGCAGCAACCCCTGGGCGGCAAGGCCCAGTTCGGTGGCCAGCGTTTCGGCGAGATGGAAGTGTGGGCGCTGGAAGCTTATGGGGCCTCCTACACCCTGCAGGAAATGCTCACCGTCAAATCCGACGACGTGCAAGGCCGCACCAAGGTGTACGAGAACATCGTCAAGGGCGAGCACGCCATCGATGCGGGCATGCCCGAATCGTTCAACGTGCTGGTCAAAGAAATCCGCTCGCTCGGCATCGACATCGAGCTCGAGCGCTCCTGAGGCATGGCGGGACAGACCCAATTGGCGAAGCGAATTTGCTCTGTCCACCACTGATCAAAATTTAAGGATTTGAGCCATGAAATCACTCCTCGACCTGTTCAAGCAGTTCACCCCCGATGAGCATTTCGATGCCATCAAGATCGGCATTGCCTCGCCCGAGAAGATCCGTTCCTGGTCTTTCGGTGAAGTCAAGAAGCCCGAAACCATCAACTACCGCACCTTCAAGCCCGAACGTGACGGCCTGTTCTGTGCCAAGATCTTTGGCCCGATCAAGGACTACGAATGCTTGTGCGGCAAGTACAAGCGCCTCAAGCACCGTGGTGTGATCTGCGAGAAGTGCGGCGTTGAAGTCACGCAAACCAAAGTGCGTCGCGAGCGTATGGGTCATATCGACCTGGCCGCACCTTGCGCCCACATCTGGTTCCTGAAGTCGTTGCCGTCGCGTCTGGGCTTGGTGCTGGACATGACGCTGCGCGACATCGAGCGCGTGCTGTACTTTGAAGCGTATGTGGTGACCGATCCCGGCATGACCCCGCTGAAGAAATTCGGCATCATGTCCGAGGACGACTACGACGAGAAGCGCAAGGAATACGGCGACGAGTTCATCGCCAAGATGGGCGCTGAAGGCGTGCGAGATCTCCTCGAGGGCATGGACCTCGACCTCGAGATCGAGAAACTGCGTGGCGACCTCACCGGCTCGGAAGTCAAGGTCAAGAAAAACTCCAAGCGCCTGAAGGTGCTCGAGGCCTTCAAGAAGTCAGGCTTGAAGCCCGAGTGGATGGTGCTGTCGGTGCTGCCGGTGCTGCCCCCGGACCTGCGTCCGCTGGTGCCGTTGGACGGAGGCCGTTTCGCCACCTCCGACCTCAACGACCTGTACCGCCGCGTCATCAACCGCAACAGCCGTCTGCGTCGTTTGCTCGAACTCAAGGCGCCCGAGATCATCGCGCGCAACGAGAAGCGCATGCTGCAAGAAGCGGTCGACTCGTTGCTGGACAACGGGCGCCGTGGCAAGGCCATGACGGGGGCCAACAAGCGCGCCCTGAAGTCGCTGGCCGACATGATCAAGGGCAAGTCGGGTCGCTTCCGCCAGAACTTGCTGGGCAAGCGCGTGGACTACTCTGGTCGTTCAGTGATCACCGTGGGCCCGACCCTCAAGCTGCACCAGTGCGGCCTGCCCAAGCTGATGGCGCTCGAGTTGTTCAAGCCCTTCATCTTCTCGCGCCTGGAGGCCATGGGTATTGCCACCACCATCAAGGCCGCGAAGAAGGAAGTCGAATCCGGCACGCCGGTGGTGTGGGACATCCTCGAAGAGG
>JAFMJK010000054.1 GCA_017853515.1 Chthoniobacterales bacterium
CCGAACTCCGATCGCTCAATCCCGACCGCGCCAAGTAAACGATTACATTTCCTCCTGCGTCCTTCCTTACGTCTCTCGCACGGCACCCCGGACCATGACGAAGGAAAGAGGGGTAAAACACGCGTAGAACTCGTAGGCGCCCCCGCTGACCGGAGGGACAAAGGCCCAAGTTATATCAACATCCCCTCGCTTTCGGATCGGGGATATCATAAGCGGTGTGTCTCACGGCTTGCGGGCGGCGGTGATGGCCTTGCGATACGACTCTTGGAGTTGCTGCATCTTGATGTCCACCGAGAGTTCCCGTTCGGCAAACTCGCGGCCGACCTGTCCGAAGCGCCTCGCGAGGTCGGGATCCGCGGCAAGCTGCAACATGCGGTCGGCCAATTGCTCCTCGTTGCCGGGTTCGATGAGGAAGCCGTTCTGTCCGTCCTGCAGAATCTCGGGAATGCCCCCGACCCTGGACCCGATGGCCGGCTTTCCGGAGGCAAAAGCTTGGGGGATAACGAGAGTCTGTGCCTCGTGCTGTGAGGGGACAACGAGACAATCCAGCGCGCGCATGATCCGCGGAATATCCCGGCGGAATCCGGTCATGATGACCGGCGGCTGCGGGAAATCCGCGAATTCGTCCGAGAGTATGCGGCGCACCTCCGTCTCCACTTCTCCGCCGGGAGTTCCGCTGCCCACGATGACAAAGCGTGCTGTCGGCTTGGAACGGAGCACGCGGCGCGCGGCCCCGAGGAATGTGTCGTGTCCTTTCTCCCCGCGCAACATGGCGACGATCCCGAAAAGAGGTGCGTCGTCCGCAATGGCGAACTCCCGGCGGAACGGGGACCCGTCGCCCGGGCTGAACTCCGATGTGTCGACACACTCGCCTATGACATCGATGCGTTCCCCCGGCACGCCGAGCGAGTCGCGCATCGTATCGGCGATGAATTGCGCGGCCGCGATCAGACGCCGGCAACCATGGCGGTAGATGAAACGGCGTCCGCGCGGCATCTCGCCGGGCAGCGTCATGTGCCGGGAACGCACGACAGGCACGCCTTTGAGATGGAACCAGAAAGCGAACCACGCGTCCTTGGAACTGCGGGCGTGGATCACATCGGGTTTTTCGCTCCGGACCAGCTTGGAGAGCGCGGCCAGCCCGGTAAGGTCGACGTTGCTTCTGAACGGAATGGCGCGCGCTTCGACACCCGCGGCGCCGGCGCGGCCGATGATAGCGGCATCATCCGCGCACGCCAGCATCACGCTGTGGCCGCGCTTTCTCAACCACGAGGCTTCCCGCAGCAAACGATCTTCCTGCCCGCCCCAGTTGGGGCTGCTCTCGAGCATGAGAACTTTCAATTTTCTATCGCCGTTGTGAATTGCTTGCATCACGCGTCAGGAACCCAAGACGATAGCGCCGAGTCGAAAGCCATGAAGCACAATATCTACTTCGCGGACCTGTCTCCATTCCGCCCGCTCTTCGCCTCGGGGCTGCCGGTTCTTTGCTATCACAAGGTCGGACGCAAGCCTGCCGGCGCGAAATTGAGGGGCATCTACGTGAGCGCCGGCCTTTTCTCGCGGCAAATGTCCCAACTCCGCGCAGAAGGTTACCGCTCCGTTTCTGCGGATCGCCTGACCATGAACAAGGCCCCGGCGCGTGAAGTCCTCCTCACTTTCGACGACGGCAGCCTGAGTGTCCTGCGCAACGCCATGGAACCGATGGCTGCGGCGGGCTTTCGCGGGATCAATTACCTGGTTTCCGGCCTCCTCGGCGGAGTCAACGAGTGGGACACCGTGCACGGGGAGGTGCCGGACCGGTTGATGGACGAAGCACAGGTGCGCGAGTGGATGTCTGCCGGTCACGAGATCGGCGCGCATACCAAGACGCATCCGAAGCTTTCGCGGATTCCGCCCGCGCACGCCCGCGAGGAAATTTCGGGAAGCAAGAAAAGTCTCGAGGACCGGTTCGGCGTTCCGATCCGGCATTTTTGTTATCCGTATGGCGACTACTCCCCGCAGGTCCGCGACATGGTGGAGGAGGCCGGGTTCGAGACGGCGGTCACGGTCGATCCCGGTGTGTGGCGCGGCGACACGGACCGGTTTCTCGTGCCCCGCATCAGCGCGCGCGCCCACAGCCTCAATTTTCGCAACGTCTTCAAGCGCCTGCTCGGTCGGCCGTTGGTCGATGCCAGCCCTCTTCTGGGTTAGGTGTCTTTTGCTTTCTCCGCCTCGAAAACGCTGCGCCAATGTGAAAGTCGCTCGGCGATGCGCTTTTCTTCCCCGCGGTCGGACGGCTCGTAAAACACCCGGCCTTCCGGCAGGTAAGCCTGCGGCACGAAGGCATCGGGAAAGTCGTGCGAATATTTGTAGCCCTTGCCGTGCCCCAAACGTTCCGCGCCCTTGTAATGCTTGTCCCGCAGGTGCTCGGGAACGGCGAGGGTCCGACCGCTCTGCAGGTCTTTCTGCGCGGCGAGCAGGGCCGCGTAGGCCGTGTTGCTTTTCGGGGCGGTGGCCAGATAAACCGCCGCATGGGCGAGGGGAATCTGCGCTTCGGGCAACCCGACAAATTCGCAGGCCTGCTGCGCCGCGACCGCGACAAGCAGCCCGCGCGAATCGGCCAACCCGATGTCTTCGCTTGCCGCGATGACCAGGCGCCGCGCGATGAACCGGATGTCTTCGCCCGCGTGCAGCATTTTGGCCAGCCAGTAAAGCGCCGCATCGGGGTCGCTGCCGCGGATGCTTTTGATGAAGGCGCTGATCGTGTCATAATGGGCGTCGTCGTGCGCGTCGTAGACCACTGCCTTGCGCTGGATGCAGTCCTCGATGATGGCCCGGGTGAGCACGATCGATCCGTCGTTTTCCGGCGGGGTGGTCAGCGAGGCCAGTTCCAGTGCGTTGAGACACCTCCGCGCGTCGCCGTCGCAGACTTCCGCCAGATGTTCGGCCGCCTCTTCCTCCATGCGTATGCGCGCGGCCCCCAGCCCGCGTTCTTGGTCGGCCAGAGCGCGGCCCATGAGGACGCGCAAGTCCGCGGCGGATAGCGGGCGCAATTCGAACACCATGGACCGCGAAACGAGCGGGCTGTTGACGTAGAAGAACGGATTCATCGTCGTCGCCCCGATCAGCCGCACGGTGCCGCGCTCGACGTCCGGGAGGAGCACGTCCTGTTGCGCTTTGTTGAAGCGGTGGATTTCGTCGATGAACAAGATGGTGCGCGTGCCGTCGCGGGCCAGGCGCGTGGCGGCCGCCGCCATGGTCTTGCGCAGATCGGCCACATTGCTCTCCACCCCGCTGAGGCGCTCGAAGCGCGCCCGGGTCAGGCGGGCGATCACTCCGGCGAGGCTGGTCTTCCCCGTGCCGGGCGGCCCGTAAAGGACGATGGAAGAAAAGCGATCGCCCTCGATGGCACGGCGCAAAAGTTTTCCGGGCCCGAGGATGTGTTCCTGGCCGGCATATTCGTCCAAATTGCGCGGCCGCATCCGCTCGGCCAACGGGGCATGGGTCGCCGCCGTCTCTGGCGCCGGCTCGTTTCCGAAAAGATCGTCCATCGTTTGCCGAATTTAGCTTGGACGCCCCGCGGTGCGAGGCGGATATTGTCCCTTCATGGCGGAAACAGATTTGGCATCACAGGTCGAGGAGATGGGCCGGCGCGCGCGCCGCGCTGCCCGTGCCTTGGCGCTTTGCTCGACCGACGCCAAGAACGCAGCCTTGCAGGCCATGGCCGATGCCATCGAGGCCGCGGAAAGCGAAATCGTCGCGGCCAATGCCGAAGACCTCGCCGCGGCCCCGGGCTACGGACTCAACGCCGCGGCCATCGACCGCCTCCGCCTTACCCCCGAGCGGATCCTCGCCATGGCCAACGGTGTGAGGGAAGTCGCCTTGCTCCCCGATCCGGTCGGGGAAAGCATTCGCGCGTGGAGCCGTCCGAACGGGCTCAAAATCACCAAGCTCCGCGTGCCCATCGGTGTGGTCGGTATCATTTACGAATCCCGCCCGAATGTGACCGCGGATGCCGCCGTCCTGTGCCTCAAGTCGGGCAATGCCTGCATTCTCCGCGGGGGAAAAGAATCGATCCATTCGAACCTCGCCATCGCCAAAGCGCTTTCCGCCGGGGCGGAGAGCGCGGGTCTCTCGCCGGATGTCATCCAACTCGTGCCGTTCACCGACCGCGAAGGTGTCAGGCTTCTCGCGCAGATGGATCGCTATCTCGACGTGATCGTTCCGCGCGGCGGCCATGCGCTGATCGAAGCCGTGGTGCAACATGCGCGCATGCCGGTCATCAAGCACTACCATGGTGTGTGCCATGTCTTCGTCGATCGATCGGCCGACCTCGGAATGGCCGAGAAAATCGTCATCAACGCGAAATGCCAGCGCCCGGGCGTTTGCAACGCCATGGAAACGATGCTTGTCCACCGCGACATTGCGGAAAAATTTCTCCCCATGGTCGCCGCCTCGCTGGCCGCCAAAGGTGTGGAGTTGCGCGGTGACCATCGCACATGTGAAGTCCTTGGCAGCGCCGTCACGCCGGCCAAGGAGGAAGACTGGACGGCCGAATATCTCGATCTGATCCTCAGCATCCGCGTGGTCGACTCCCTGGAGGAAGCGGTGGAGCACATCGAGAATTACGGTTCGCACCACACGGACAGCATCGTCACGGCCGACGAGGCTTCGGCGCGCAAATTTCTCGCCGCGGTCGATTCCGCCACGGTCCTCTGGAATGCCTCGACGCGTTTCAGCGACGGCGGCGAGTTCGGTTTCGGCGCCGAAATCGGGATCAGCACGGACAAACTTCACGCCCGCGGGCCGATGGGCCTCGAGGAATTGACCACCTACAAATACCTCGTCGAGGGAACGGGACAGGTGCGCGGCTGAGACATGGGCAAAACGATGCAAGTTTTCTACGAGGGTCGCGTGCAGGGGGTCGGCTTCCGCTACACGGCGCGCCGCGTGGCATCAGGCTTTGATGTTGCCGGCTACGTGCGCAATCTCCCCGACGGCCGGGTCGAATTGGTCGCGTCGGGAGAACCGGACGAAGTGGACGAATTTCTCGCGGCCATGCGCGACAGCGAGCTGGCAGGGCACATCGACAACGAGCTGGCCGCCGCCGTCGCCGCTCCTGCCGGCTTGCGCGGCTTCGAAATACGGACATGAGTGCGGCACCGGTCGAGATCGAGCGCCTGACGAAAGTGTTTCCCGTGCCTCTGCGGCGCGAACGCATCGTGGCCGTGCGCGATCTTTCGCTCCGCGTGGAAAAAGGGGAGGTCTACGGGTTGCTCGGCCCGAACGGCTCGGGCAAAAGCACGACGCTGAAAATTTTGCTCGGGCTCGTCACGGCCAGCAGCGGGACGACGCGAGTCTTCGGGGAAGAGAGTCGTTCCGTGCGCAGCCGGAAGGACGTGGGCTTTCTCCCCGAGAATCCCTATTTCTACAAATTCCTCACCGGTGCGGAAACCGTGCGCTTCTTCGGCAAGCTCAGCGGCATGTCCGGCGACGCGCTCGAGGCGCGGACCGCCGAACTCCTTGAACTCGTCGGCCTGGCCGATGCCGCCATGCGTCGCGTCGGTTCGTATTCCAAGGGCATGCTCCAGCGCATCGGCCTGGCCCAGGCCCTCGTGCAGGATCCCGGTCTGCTCGTTCTCGACGAGCCGACGGCCGGAGTCGATCCGGTCGGCTCGCGTGAAATCCGCGATCTCATCCTCGAGCTCAAGGCACGCGGCAAAACCGTGCTGCTTTGTTCCCACCTCCTCTCGCAAGTTCAGGAGGTTTGCGATCGCGTGGGAATCCTCGCCCGCGGGGCACTGGTGCGCGAAGGCCGCGTCGAGGATCTTCTCGCCGTGGGCGACCGCAGCGAAATGGTGATCGAAAACGCCACGCCCGAACAATTGGCCGAACTCGGGCGGGCCGCGCAACGCCTTGGCGTCCGCGTCGTGTCCTCGGGCCGCGCGCAAACCACGCTGGAAAATCTTTTTCTCGACGCCATCGAGCCCGGTCAGTCTCCCGATGCCGGCTCGGGGCGGAACTGACGGTGAGCGTCGTCATTCTCAAGCCCGACGAGATCGGGGACTTCGTCATTGCCACGGGAGCGATTCGGCTGCTCGTGCATCGGCATGGCGAGGATGAGACCACGCTCGTGGTCAAAAGCGAAATCGCCCCTCTGGCCCGCCGCGAATTTCCGCGTGCGACCATCGTCGAGTTGCCTTGGCGACAACGGCGCAAAGGACACAACCAGACCGCGGCCAACATCCGCCACTGCTATCCCGCGTGGCAAAAGCTTCGCTCGCTGCGTGTGGACCAGTCGATTTGTCTGCGCAGCCAGCGCAATTATTTGCAGACGCTGCTTTTCGCCGCCCCCGGCGCGCGGCAAAGGTTTGCCCCCGAGAATGTCCTTTTGCGCAACGGGCGCTGGCGACGGCGCGCCGCGGAGAAGCTGCTTCTGGTTTTCGCCCGCCCGCACATTCTGCCTTACCCGGAACTTCGCGGCGATCCGACCTCCGAACTCGCCTCGCATCGCGCCGTGGCCTCCGCCGCCCTCGGGCGCGCAGTGGCGGCGGATGAAATCATGCCCGCGTTGAAATCGGCCGCAGGCCGCGGGGGCGGCGGATGGCTGATGTGTCCGTTCAGTTCGCGTCTGTCCAAAGACTTTTCCGCGGCAAATTGGGCCTCCGTCCTGCGCGGAGCGGTGCTCGCGCATTCTCCCCGTGTGATCAGGGTGGCCGGCAGCCCCGGTCAATCGGCGCGGCTCGAGCAATTCGCCGCGTCATTGCTTGCGGAGGGGATTGCTTGTCCTGTCCAGGTCGAGCCGCCGGGGCCGCTGGAGAATTTTGCGGACAAAGTCGCGGCGGCCGATTTGGTTCTGACTGTCGATACGGCCGCGGCACATTTTGCCTGCGCCTGCCGCGCCCCCGCGGTCGTTGTCGCTTCCGGTTTGCACGAAGGCGTCTACGGCCCTTACAGCCCGGACGGCAGGCAGATATGGCTCTTTGGCGATTGGGAGGCGCGCGGCCGTGATGGCTGGCAGGAAACCGTGCCCCCCGAAGCCGTCGTCGCGGCGATCAGCCGCGCGCTGCAGCTTTGACGATTTTGGCGAAACTGCGCGGCTCGAGACTCGCGCCGCCGACCAAAGCCCCGTCGATGTCGGACTGGTGAAGAAGCTCTTTGGCGTTGTCCGGCTTAACGCTGCCGCCGTATTGGATGCGCACCTTCGAGGCGGTGGTTGCATCGAACATCTCGGCCAGTGTCTGGCGGATGAAAGCGTGGGCCTCCTGCGCCTGCTCCGGCGTCGCGGTGCGGCCGGTGCCGATGGCCCAGACGGGCTCGTAGGCGATCACGGTGTCGAGCATCTGGTCGGCATCGAGTCCGGCGAGGGAACCCTTCAACTGGCGCGCGAGCACCTCGTGGTGTTGGTTCGCATCGCGTTCCGCGAGCGTCTCGCCGACGCAAACGATGGGACGAAGGCTGGCCGCGAGCGCCGTTTTGACCTTCTTGTTGATGAGTTCGTCGGTCTCCCCGAAAATGGTGCGGCGTTCGCTGTGCCCGAGCACCACGTATCGGGTGAAAAATTCGCGGAGCATTCCCGCGCTGACCTCGCCGGTGAAAGCGCCCGAAGCCTCGTGCCACATGTTCTGGGCGCCGAGGGAGACACCCGGTATTTCACCGAGAATCTCCGAGAGCTTGGGCAGTGCGGTGAACGGCGGGACAATGACCACCTCGGCGCCGTCGAAGTTTTTCAGCTCCAACTCGAGATCTTCCATGAACGATGCGGCCTCGCTGGACGTCATGTTCATTTTCCAGTTGGCGGCGATGATTTTTTTGCGGATGGCCATCGGATGAATCGGACAAATTAACGGACTGTGGCAGCGGCTGACAAGCTCTGCTTGACCCGGGCCGCTCAAAGAAGCGGTTCGACAGCACGGATGGCCGGCCAAAAGAGGGGGTGGCGGCCCACGCGTGCCAATTCCGCAAGCAGGATGTCGGAGATTTTTTCGCGGCCTGCGGGAAGCATTTGCGAAACCGGAGCGCCGTTCGCCGGTTTGTATTCGACGACATAGAACTCGCCGTCGTCCGCGCGTTTGGCCGAAGCCTCCGCGCCGGGGAAACGGAATTCGGTCGAGGCCACCGCGGCGGGCAATTCCGCCTCCTCCCGCAGCACGAATTCCGCCACGCCGCCGTCGCGCCTGCGGAAAAAATGCCTCTGCCCTTCATGTTCGAGATGCCAGCCGAGCCGGCTGGCGATCCATCCCAGCAATTGCAGCGCGGTCAGACGGTGGCCGGTGAGATGGCGGATAGCGACTTTTTCTAGGCGCGGGAGTTTGGCGCGGGCCGCGGGGGTGTCGAAGATTTGGGCGATGGCGTAACGCAGGTGGAAGAGCCTCGTCCAGTTGAGATCACACACCGCGCAACTCCCGGCGCCGAGCACCTCGATGTCGCGAAGGATGGCGAACTGCGGCGCGGGGCGCGACCACGACTGGCTGTCGACGATGAGGCGGTCGACCCGCGTCCAGAGGCGCGCATCCGGTTCGGGATGCAACTCTCCCTGCCACCAAAAACAAAGCGGCAGGTCGGAGTCGAGGTGCGAAAAAACGATGTTGGGCAAACGCCCCGCCGCGGGGCCCTCCAGCCGGAAAGTGATTTGCTCGGAGCAGATTTCTTTCGGTCCGCCGGATTCGCGGCGGTGGCAGTGCGCGGTGATCCACGCTTCGACATCCGTTTTCTCGGCCTGCGGATCGGCCTGCACGAGGAGCGCGCGGAAGGCGTGGTCGGCCGCGATCTCGGCGAGCAGCGGGGTGTTCGCCGCGATGGCGTCGGACGATTCGCTGTAAACGACCAGATTGACCAGCGAGGCGCGCACTTTGCCCGCGTCCGAAGCGCTCCAGAGCTCGCCGAGCTTGCGGTCGATTTCCCCGACTCCGACGGGCAGACCGGGCGAGAAGCTTTGCACAGACTGCGTCACAGCCGCCGCCAGGTCGCGCCGTCCTGCGCGAGAAGTTCATCCGCCTCGCGCGGGCCCCACGTCCCCGCGGGATAAAAGTCGAGCCGCGGCGCTTCGCCGTCCTGCCAGGCCTTGCGGATGCCGTCGATAAAACTCCACGCATGTTCCACCTCGTCGCGTCGCGCAAAGAGCGTGGCGTCGCCGCTCATCGCGTCGAGCAGAAGCCGCTCGTAGGCCTCCGGCGTGGCTTTGCCGAAGGATGTGCCGTAATGGAAGTCCATCTTCACCGGTTCGATCTGCAAAAGCGCGCCGGGCATCTTCGCCGCCATGCGGAAAGAAATTCCCTCGTCGGGTTGGATGCGGATGACAAGCGCGTTGGCGTCCTGCAGCTGGCTTTCCCGGTTGAACAGGACGGGCGGGGTCGGGCGGAATTGGATGGCGATTTCCGTGCCCGACTTGGGCAGGCGTTTGCCCACGCGGACAAAAAACGGCACGCCGGCCCAGCGCCAGTTGTCGATGTGCAGACGCAAGGCGACGTAGGTCTCGGTCTTCGAATCGGGCGCGACGCCCGGCTCCTCGCGGTAGCCCGGCACATCGCTTCCGTTGATGAATCCCGCGGTGTATTGCGCCCGCACCACGTTTTCGGCGACGGACTTGCCGGTCAAGGGACGCAGGGCGCGGAGAACTTTCACTTTTTCGTCACGCACGGCGTCGGCACTCAAATCGGTGGGCGGCTCCATCGCGGTGAGGCAGAGCAGTTGCAGCAGGTGGTTCTGCACCATGTCGCGCAGCGCGCCCGATTGCTCGTAGTAGCCCGCGCGCGTCTCCACCCCGAGCGGTTCGCTCGCCGTGATCTGCACATTCTCCACGTAGCGGTGGTTCCAGAGCGCCTCGAACACGGTGTTGGCGAAGCGCAGCACCATGAGGTTCTGAGCGGTTTCCTTGCCCAGGTAGTGGTCGATGCGGAACGTTTCGTCCTCGGGGAACGCCGCCGCGACGGCTTCGTTGAGGCGGTGCGCGCTCGGCAGGTCGGTGCCGAACGGTTTCTCCACGATGAGGCGGGCCCATGCTCCGGGTTGGGCATGACTGAGGCCGCTGCTGCGCAGATTTTCCAGGATGACGTCGAACTCGGTCGGTGAGGAAGCGAGGTAAAAAAGACGGTTGCCGCGCGTGCCGAGGCGCGCTTCGAGCGATTCCAGCTCCTTGCCGAGCGAGGCGTATCCCGCGGGATCGTCGAAACTGCTGCGGTGGTAAAAAATATTCGCGGCAAAACGGCTCCAAAGCTCGTCGTTGACCGGACGTCGCGAATATTTGCGCGCAGCCTCGCCGAGTTCTTCGCGGAATCCCTCGCTCGTTTTGTCGCGGCGCGCGAAGCACACGACGGCCAAGCCGGATGGTAGATTCCCGTCCGCCGCGAGATTGTAGAGCGCGGGGATGAGTTTGCGGCGCGTCAGGTCGCCCGTCGCGCCGAAGATGACCAGCGCACAGGGCTCCGCCACGGCGCGGTTGACCAGACCGTCGCGGAAAGGGTTGTCGTTTTCTTTTTCCATGGGTGCGAGTCAGGCCGCCTCGCGCTCGAGGGAGCGCGCGAGAGTGATGGCCGGTCCCGAGCGGTTCAAGATATAGAGGTGGATTCCGGGCGCGCCGCTGCGCAAAAGTTCCTTCATCTGGTGGTAGGCCCATGTGACGCCGACCGCTTCGGCGGCGCGCGGTTCGTTTTCGACGACCTGCAATTGCTCGACCAGCGCGCGCGGCAGCGACGATCCGCACATCGGGCCGAAGCGCTGCACCTGCGCCAGCGACAATGCCGGGAGCAAACCGGGCAACACCGGCAGATTGATCCCGAGCTCGCGGCACCGACCGAGAAAACGGAAGTAGTGCTCGTTGTCGAAGAACAGCTGCGTGGTGAGGAAAGACGCGCCGGCCTCGGCTTTGATTTTCAGGTGCGCCAAGTCGTCATCCATCGAGGCGGCCTCGGGGTGTTTTTCCGGATAGGCTCCCGCACCGAGGCACATGTCGGGAAAATTTTCCCGGATCAAGGCGATCAGGTCGCTCGCGTAGCGCAGACCGTCCGGACTCGGCACGAACTCCGTCTGTCCTTTGGGCGGATCGCCGCGCAGGGCCATGATGTTGCGGATGCCGTCCGCATGGTAGCCGGCCACGATGTCGAGCAACTCGCCGCGGGTTGATCCCACGCAGGTCAGGTGCGGCATGACAAGCCACCCGAATTCCTCGCGGAGAATCTTGGCGTATTTGAAGGTGCGTTCGCGCGTGGTGCCGCCGGCTCCGTAAGTGATCGAAACGAAATCCGGCCGGTAGGGCCGGATCGCTTCCGCGCTGCGCAAAAGTTGCTGGCCGCCATCCTCGTTTTTGGGCGGAAAAAATTCCACGGACAGCTTGGGCGGTCCGCTGGCGAGCAGTTCGGTGATGGGCCGGTCGATGGCAGGCATAGGGAAAAGAGCGCGCATGGTGCACCCGGATGGCATGCGCCCCCAAGGAAAATTGCGTTGCCAAGGAGGCGAGGGGACAAGGATGCTCTGTCGATGGATCGACCTTCGACCCCGGATCTCTGCGCCTTGCCCGGCGCCGGCGTGCTTGTCCTCTGCGCCGTGTTGTTGTTTGCCGGCTACG
>JAFMJK010000258.1 GCA_017853515.1 Chthoniobacterales bacterium
TTCAGCCGCCGTGTGGTCGGTGAAGGGCGCCGCTTGGGTGGACAGTCTGGAGTCCCTGCCGGCAGCCGCCGGCGGACTCGCTTGGATCGCTGTCGCCATTCTGCTTGCGGCCTTCGCAGTGGTCCGGCACGCGGACGTTCTCGCCGAACGTTTCGGGGAACCTTACGGAACGATGATCCTCACCTTCTCGGTCATCAGCCTCGAAGTCCTCATGATCGGCGCGCTCATGATCCAAGGCGACCAGCCGACCTTGGCGCGCGACACGATGTATTCCGTCATCATGATCGTGCTCACCGCCTTGACCGGATCATGCCTGCTGCTTGGCGGATTCAAATTCCACGAGCAATCTTTCAATCTGCAGGGCGCGACATCCTATCTTTCTTTGATCCTGCCGCTCGCCGTCATCGGCCTGGTTCTTCCCGACTTCACCAGATCCGGGGCCGAGGGCGTCTTTTCCCGGGGCCATGCCGCTGCTCTGGTCGCGCTGTCCGTTGCCGTCTACGCCGTCTTCCTCCTCGTGCAGACCAGCCGTCATCGCGGGTTCTTCACTCACATCGCCGAAGAGGAGTCCGGACCGCATGCGCACGTCGCCAGCAATCGACCGAGTTGGGCCCACAATCTCCTGCTGCTCGCTTACATTGTTCCTGTCGTTGTCTTGGCCAAAAAACTGGCCGGCGTCCTCGAGTTCACCACCAAAGTCAGCGGCTTGCCTGCCGGACTTGGCGGTCTGATCGTGGCAACACTCATTCTCGCCCCCGAGGGCCTCTCCGCTGTGCAATCCGCCCTCCACAACCAATTGCAACGCTCGGTCAACATTCTCCTCGGATCCGTCCTCGCCACCATCGGGCTCACCATCCCCGCCGCATTGGCCATCGGGCTCTTTACCGGACGCGAAGTCGTCCTCGGCTTGGAATACGCGGAAATCACCCTCCTCTTCGTTGTTCTTTCCGTCTCCATGCTGACCTTCGGACAAGGCCGCACCAACATGCTGCAAGGCGCGGTGCACCTCCTCATGTTCGGGATCTACCTCTTCTTGGTCTTCGACCCGGCTAGATAACCCTGTCTGCAGCGCACTCAGTAGACGGAATGCGGAAACTCGCCCGACCTCCGGCCTTGGTGCCGAGAGTGTTTTCTCGACGTGCTGCCTACGCGGCAGCCTGTGCCACCATGGCCACGTAGCCCTGCGGTGCGCTCAACCGCCGCACCTCCAACCTCGCCTCCCCGACGCGAGCGAATGCTACGTCTCCGGTCACAATCGACGAATCGACCCGCGTGACGGAAAGTCCGCGAGCCAACCCCAATCCAACACACTTCATCGCCGCTTCGCGCGCCGACCAAAGCACAAAAAAAGCCTCCTCGCGGAGGCCGGGAGCCAGCGAGCGCCAAGCTACTGCCTCGTCCGGATGAAAGTAGCGATCAACGATCGACTCCATTTCCCGCACCGGACGAACTTGCTCCAGATCCACACCCACCTGCCCTTTCCCCACTGCAACCACGACGAAGTCGCCGGAGTGCGAAACATTGAAATCCCACCCTGCGGCATTGAGAGCGCGGGGTTTACCCTCTTCGGATTCCACAAAAGTGATTTCTTCAGGAGGCAAACCCGTCGCATCAGCCAACATTTTCCGTCGCAGCCCGCGTCCGATCTCGAATCGGGCTCTCATTGCGGTATTGGCAATCTCCGCCGCTTTCACCTGCTCTTTCTCGCCCAACAGACTGCGCCATTCTTGCGCCGCACTCAGAGGAGCGAATTCAACGGTTGCCGTCACTTCCTTGCTGGCGATCACTGGTCCGTCGCGGTGAAGACACGATTGGCGAACGCCTCGATCTGCGCGGGCGTAGGACGCGCACCTTCGTAAGGCATGATCAGCGCCGCCACCTCGTAGCTGTAGGTTCGCGTGCCTGTCCGGATAAACTGCGCCAAGTTTGCCGTGTTGAGATAGACATCGTTGTTGAATTCGATCTCCACCGGTTCGCCGTTGAGGAACGAGCCCCACAGCATGAGCGCCGGTCCACCCGGACCACGGAACGGGAAAACATTGAAGACGAACTCCCGCTCGCCAAGCCGGACGCTCCGCCGTTCCACTTCTCCCTCAATCCGCCAACCCGCTCCGGGCATGCAGCGATCCGGACGGTGATAAAGCTGGTTGGCGTTTCCTTTGCGCGGACGCCAATAAAAATGGTAGCCCGCCACTTTGCCGGGCACGCCGTCGCGCAGTTCGCGGACGTAGCGATATTCATCAGGCCCCAGGACTCCCAGGATCTCCGGAGGCACGTTGTCATCCGCCTGAAAATCCCCGCTCGCGGCCGGTGCCAGCATCGCCAACTTCGGCGGTGGCGCCATGCTCCCGCGCCACCAAAACCACCCGTGCGCCAAAACCACCGCCAGACCCGCCAGCCCCAAAACCACCCATCCCCCCACCTTCCCGCTTTCCCACCTTGCCACTTTGCTACTTTCATACCTTTCCACCGCATCAGGCCTCTTAATCTCTTCGTCTTTTAGTCTCTTAGTCTCTTGGTCTTTCAAGCTCCCACCTCCTCCCAACTTGCCCATCGCCCAAGCGGCGAGACCGACGCCACCAAGC
>JAFMJK010000259.1 GCA_017853515.1 Chthoniobacterales bacterium
GCGTCCCGGCGCGTTTCAACTGCCGGCCGGAAGTCACGGTGCACGTGCTGCGCGCGTCGCCAATAAGGTAGGGACGAGCGACTCGCTCGTCCGTGAGACTGACGTCGGGCGAGCGAACCGCTTGCCCCTACCGCCGGAGCTTTCATGCTGCGGCGGTCATATCAGTTGGCTTCGCTTTGCTTCAGCCCGTCTCGCTTCGCTCGGCTGACCGCCGCTACAGCCCTCACGGAAACAGCCCGCGATCCCGCTTGGCGTCGAGCACGCGCTCCACACCGATGGCCATGGCCGAGGTGCGCGTCGATATTTTTCGCTCCTTCGAGCGCTTGATCGTTGCCGAAAACGCCGCATCGAGAATGCGGTAAAGGCGGTCGGTCATTTCGATGTCGCTCCAGAAAAAACTCTGCATGTCTTGCACCCACTCGAAGTAGGAAGTGACCACGCCGCCCGCGTTGCAGAGGACATCGGGAATGACAAAAATTTCGTCCCGTCGCTTGTCGAGGACTTCGTCGGCTTCGGGTGTGGTCGGACCGTTGGCTGCCTCGGCCAGCACGCGACAACGCAGGCGCGCGGCATTGCTCGCGTGAATTACGCGCTCCACCGCGGCGGGAACAAGCACATCGCAGGGCAACGTGAGGAAATCATCGGCCGCGACGCGCTCGCCTTGGGAAAAATCCTTCAGCGTTTTGTGTTCCTGCACATGGCGGTCGGCCGCAGCGACATCGAGGCCCTTGGCATCGTAAAGACAGACCGTGTGGTCGCTCAGACCGACGATCTTCATGCCGGATTTGTAAGCGAGCCCGCAGGCCGTGACCGATCCGACATTGCCGAAGCCCTGCACAATGGCCGTGCAATTGGCCGGCTCGATTTTCAAATGATCGAGTGCACGCTCGATGAGGAAGACGACGCCGCGCCCGGTCGATTCACGCCGTCCGGCCACGCCGCCGATGGCCACGGGTTTGCCGGTGACAATCTCGGGGACCGCATGGCCCGCATGCATCGAGTAGGTGTCCATGAACCACGCCATGACTTGCGCATTGGTCCCCATATCGGGGCCCATGATGTCGGTGCGCGGACCGACGAACGGGATCATTTCCTGCATGTAACGGCGCGAGAGCTTCTCCATCTCGCGGTGGGAAAGTTTGTTCGGGTCGACCGCCACCCCGCCCTTGGCTCCGCCGTAGGGAAGGTTCATCAGGGCACATTTCCAACTCATCCAGATCGCCAGCGCCGCCGACTCACCAAGGGTGAGGCTTGGCGAAAACCTCGTGCCGCCCTTGGTCGGGCCGATGCTCAGGTGATGTTGGACGCGATAGCCGTGGTAAACCTCGACGCGCCCGTCATCGAGTTCGATGGGCAGCGAGACGGTGACCGAGCGTTTCGGCTGGATGATACGCTGGCGGTATTGCTGCGGGATTTCCAGATGGTCGGCCAGCACCTCGAACTGCTTCACGGCCATGCGGAAGACCGGATCGGAGGAATAAAAGCTGTCCATACTAGCAATGCAGCGGCGCCGTCCCCGGCGCCGGTCGTTGCTCCGCTTCGTCGCCGGGGACGGCGACGCTACATTGGAGGAAAGAAAGTCGGATGCACATACGCCAGCGTGCCATTCAAGGCGCAATCTGCAGGGAATCCCTGAGCTTGGCGAAAACTTTCTCGCCGACACCCGGCACGCGGCGCAAATCCTCGACCGACTTGTAGGGACGTCCCTCGACAATGCGTTCGGCCAGCACCTCGCCCACGCCGGGCAGCAGCATGATTTCATCGACCGTCGCCGTGTTCGGATCGATCGGCTGGCCGCCAGCGGTGCCGAAAGCTTCCTGCAGTTCGCGCTCTTCCACGCGGCGGTCCTCGCGCAGGGCGACCATGCGCTGCGGATCGGTCTTGGCCCAGATCCCCCGGCGCGCGATGGCCGCACCGAGCTCGAGATCGTCCATCTTGGCTTCGGCCGCCTCGGTATTGAGTCCGTCCGGCGTGTTGCGTCGCACGCCGTAGCTGCGAGCCAAACCTTCGCCGACGAGCGCCTCGCCAAGGTCGCGTCCGTCGGAAAGCGTGATGAACCCATAAGTGCGCGGCTTGGCCGAACGTCCGGGCGCCGCGGCGAACGCGGTGTGCACGGTGAACGGTTTGGCCAGCAGTTTCTTCACTTCGTCCGCCGCGCGACGCCCGAATTCGAGGGTCACTTGATGGTCATCGATCCCGAAATACGAGGATTGATCACGCACGCGGCGCTGGTCGGTTTCGGTCGCCGCGGCGACCTCGTTGCAATCGACATAATAAAGCCGCAGAACGATTTCTTTGCCATCGGGCAACTTGACCGGAAAGCTGTCACCATCCGCCCAGCCCGCTTCAGCAAGGCTGCAGTTTTCGAATTTCTGCAATTCCTGTCCGAACGCGGCAGAAGCAATGGCGATGAACAGGAAAGCGACGAGTCGCCTCATGGAGAAACGCTAACACAGGGCCCCCGACCAAGCCAGCAGTCGATCCGGTGTGCGGGCGGATCCTACGGCTGAACGTAGGTTGCCTTCAGGCGGAGGAATTTTTTGCCGGCCGTGCCGCGAGGGGTGAGAAAGTCAATGAATTG
>JAFMJK010000260.1 GCA_017853515.1 Chthoniobacterales bacterium
CTGCTTCCCGAGCATTTCGCCGTGCTCGGGGTGGCCATCACACCCGGCGACGACGCCAGTTTCCGCGCGCAGATGACCGAGGATATCCACAAGTTCGCCCTGCGCGCGGTGGATGAGGAAAGATGGAGCAGGTTTGTCTCGGATTGCTACTACGTGAGCGGCGACTTCAACGACGCGGCCACCTTTGCCAAGGTGCGGGACAAACTCGGGACCATCCGCGCCGAACAACACATCCCCGGCACGAACACGGTTTTCAATCTCGCCATCACGCCGACGCTTTTCGGCAAAGCGGTGGCCCAACTCGGCGAGGCCGGGCTGCTCGAGGAGGCGCCGGACGGATACCGCCGCGTGATCATCGAAAAACCCTTCGGCCGCGACCTGGACACCGCTCGCCAACTCAACGCCGACCTTCGCAAATACCTCGACGAGTCGCAGATCTTCCGGATCGACCACTACCTCGGCAAAGAGACGGTGCAGAACATCATGGTCTTCCGCTTCGCCAACATGATCTTCGAGCCGAATTGGAACCGCCGCTATGTCGACAGCGTTCAGATCACGGTGGCGGAGTCGCTCGGGGTGGAAAACCGCGGCGCCTATCTCGACCACTACGGCGTTCTCCGCGACATGGTCCAGAACCACATGCTCAGCGTCCTCTCCCTCATCGCGATGGAACCGCCGGGCTCCATCAGCGGCGACGCGGTGCGCAACGAGAAAGTGAAGGTGCTCGACGCCATCCGTCCGATGAAGCCGGAGGAAGTCATCGAGAACGCCGTGCGCGGCCAATACGGTCCGGGCTTCATCGACGGCAAGCCGGTGCCGGGCTACCGCGAGGAACCGAGCGTCGACCCCCGCTCCAACACCGAGACCTACGCGGCGCTGCGGCTCTTCGTGGAGAACTGGCGTTGGGCCGACGTGCCGTTTTATCTGCGCACGGGCAAGCGGCTCGCCAAGCACGCCACGCAGGTTGTCATCCGCTTCAAACGCACGCCGCTCATGCTCTTCGGCGAAAAAGTGCACAGCGAGGCCGGACCGAACGCGCTCATCCTCAACATCCAGCCGGAGGAGAGCATCAGCATCATGATCCGCGCGAAAAAACCCGGACCATCCATCGTGGTCGATTCCATCCCGCTCGATTTCAATTACTCGCAGTTCGGCGAGCAGTCGCCCGCCACCGGCTACGAGACGCTTTTGCACGACTGCATGGTCGGCGATATGACGCTTTTCCACCGCGAAGACAGCGTGGATGCCTCGTGGCGCATCGTGAACCCCATCCTCGATCTTTGGAACGCGCTCCCGCCGCGCGACTTCCCGGACTACGAGGCGGGCAGCTGGGGACCGGAGGCGGCGGACAAACTGCTGGCGCGCGATGGACGGGTCTGGGAAAAAACCTGATCCCGCGCCGGCGGCGATGAACAAAGAAACGATTTGTGCCGAGGCCCTCCGCCTCGGCTTCGACCTGTGCCGCGTGGCGCGGGCCGGCGCTGCGCCCCACGCCGACGCGCTCGAGTCGTGGCTGCAGAACGGACACCACGCGACGATGGACTGGATGCGAAGGACAGCGGAGGAGCGGTCTGATCCGCGAAAACTCCTGCCAGGAGTGTCTTCGGTCGTGGTCTTGGCCACGAATTACTACCGGGCAGCACCCGCGGAACCCGCGGAAGATGCCGGGCGCATCGCGCGCTACGCGCGGGGTGCGGACTACCATGACGTGCTCGGCGCGCGACTGCGCGCGCTGGCCGCGAGCATGGAGTCATCGGGCGGGCAGCAAAAGTGTTTCGTCGACGGGGGCCCCGTGCTGGAGCGCGACTGGGCGGCGGCATGCGGCGTCTCGTGGCACGGCAAGAGCACGATGGGAATCCATCCGCAGCTCGGCACATGGTTTTTCCTCTCGGTCATTCTGACCACGCTCGAACTCGATCCGGATGTTCCGCTGCCGGAACGTTGCGGGCGCTGCACGCGGTGCATCGATGCGTGCCCGACGGGAGCAATCGACCGGCCTTATCACCTCGATGCACGGCGCTGCATATCTTACCTGACCATCGAGAACAAAGGGCCGATCCCCGAGGAATTCCGCGTCGCGATGGGCGACCGCATCTTCGGGTGCGACGATTGCCTCGACGCGTGTCCGTGGAATCGCTTCGCCCGCGAATCGCGCGATGCGCAACTGGCGCCGTCCGCCGAAATTCCGGGCAAACCCCTGCGCGAATTTCTCCGGCTCGACGAGGCGGCCTTCAAAGCGCTTTTCCGCGGATCACCGATCTTGCGGGCGAAACGCCGCGGCTTCCTCCGAAATGTCTGCGTTGCGCTGGGCAACAAGGGGACAACCCGCGACCTTCCCGCGTTGGAGCAGGCCTTGAACGACCACGAACCGCTCGTGCGCGAGCACGCGCAATGGGCCATCGGGGAAATCCGCGCCAGAGCCTCCTGAGGTCCGACCAGAAACCTCAAGGTGGATCGCGACGTCCCCGCGCGACAACTTCTGCGAGAATTGCGACGGGGCATCGCGATCCGCCTCACGCCATGGTCTCAAAGCCGCCGCAACGCACGTCTCATCCCAAACACCAAAAGGTCGTGGACTT
>JAFMJK010000261.1 GCA_017853515.1 Chthoniobacterales bacterium
GTCGGTTTGGGAGTCGCCTTGGGCGTTGGTGTGGGAGTTGGTGTCGGGGTGGGAGTCGGGGTCGGTGTGGGCGTTGGAGTGGGCGTCGGAGTGGGCAGTGCGATCTCGCTCGGATTCGACGACAACTGGGAAGCCGGCACGGGCTCGGTCTCGGGCAACGGGTCGAACTTTTTCGGATCGATCGTCTCTTCCTCCGTTTCCGGCGGGAGAAAGTCGGAGGCATTCAACCACGTGACCTTTGCCTGCTGCACGCGCACCTCGCGCGTGCTCCAATAAAAAAGGAGACCGACAAGCAACCCGTGCAAAAGGGCCACGGCGACAACCGTGCGCCGGAAACGCGGTGTCCCCATGGCAACTTCAGTCTTCCTCGGGCCGCGTCATCACGCCGACCTTCATCACACCGGCTTTCTGGATGACGTCCATGATCGAGACGAATTTTTGCACGGAAAGCTCGCGGTGCGGCCGCACCACCACGGCGGCCTGCGGGTCCTCTTTGCGCAGGGCGGCAAGGCGCTGTCCGAGTTCGGCCTCGGTCATTGGCACCTCGTTGAGCTTGAGCACCTCGTTGCGGTCGATCGAGACGATCGTCACCTTCGAGGGATCGACTTCCTTGCTGGCCGCCTGGCTCGAAGGAACGACGAGGTCCATGCTGTTCTCGAGCAAAGGCGTGGTGATCATGAAAATGATGAGCAGCACGAAGGCGAGGTCGAGCAGCGGGGTGACATTGATCTCCGAGAGCGTGGAGAGCGGTTGTTTGTCGGAATAGCGGCGCATGGGACGGTCAGCCGCCGCGGCCGAAGTTGACGTAGCGGTGCTCGAACTCCGAGGAAAGCTCCGCCGCATAGTTGTCCGTCTGCACGATGAGCGAGCGCAGGCTGGTGATGAGAAAATTGTAACCGAACATCGCGGGGATCGCGACGAGCAGGCCGATGACCGTGGTGACCAGCGCGCCGGCCACGCCCGGCGCCATTGCCGCGAGATTGGGCGTTCCCGCGATGGCAATACCGGCGAAGGCGTCCATCACGCCCCACACCGTGCCGAGCAAACCGAGAAACGGCGAACCGCTCACTGCCGTGGCCAGAATGATCATCTGCGATTCCATGCGCAGCCCCGCCTCGCCCACCGCCCGCTCCATCGCCACGGTCACCGCGCGCATCTGCGCGGGCGAAATTTTGTCCGCCACCTCGACGCGCGCCGAGAACGTGTCGTCGACCTCGGACGAGCCCAGCATCTGCAGGGTGAGCTCCGCGCACCCCGCACGGTAGACCTCGAAGGCCGGTGATCCTTCGAACATCACCCCGGATTCGTAGAGGCGCAGCGGCTGCCGGTCCTTGCGGAAGACGGCGAAAAAACGCTCGGTTTGCCGCTTGGCAAAGCGGATCATCCGGAACTTGGTGATGATGACCGACCAGCTGAAAATCGAGGCGATGAAGAGCGCAATAACGACGGCGTGCCCGGCGACGGTCGACTCCTGGAACGCGAAATACAGTCCGTCCGCGGCGAGAAAGTTCGGTAGGAGAAAGTTCGGCATGCGCTTTTGGCCCCATAGTAAGACGCGCCTCGCCGCGTGCAAGATCGCGGCATGCTTGGCGCTGGCCCAGGCCGCACCTGCGGCCGAGGGGCAGACCTACGAGATCTTCGCCCAAGCGCTGGCCCCCTTCGCCTCGGCCGTCTTCGGTGGCGGCGAAGGCCAGCCGGGAGCCTTCGTTGCGGAGTGCAAAGTGACCGCCGCCTCCGGTAAAACCGCCGCCGCTCTTGGCATGCAGTTGCGCCTCGCCCTGCAACGTCCGGACCACCTCCGCGCCGACCTCGCCTACAACGGCCAAGTCCTCACCGCCTGCCGCGCCGGCAAGGAACTTTGGGCCGCGCCGGAAGGCGCGATGAAAGCGTTGGCCCAGGCCGCGGGCATCGACACGGCCGACAGCGCGCCCGACGCCAAATCGACGCCGCTCATCCCCCTCGCCCTCGATGCCAAGATGCTCGCTTTTTTACCGGTCGTTTTCGACGTGAAGGATCAGGGAAGCGAGGACATCGAAGGCGCACCTCACCGCATCCTGCAATTCGGATTGCTGCCGGAGCTGCGCAAAGCGATCAAAGCCGAGCCCTTCGACGCGCGGGCATGGATCGGCGACGATTTCCGTCCGCGTCGTGTCATTGTCAGCGGCGAGGACTACTCGATCCAAGTCGATGTCGAACGCCTCACCTTCGCGCCGCAATTTCCCGATAAAGCGTGGCAGCCGGAGGAAGGACAGCAAGTCCTGCGCCTCCCGGCCTCGGCGCTGAACGAGCTCTTCGAGCAGATGCTCGCCAAGAAGATCGATCTGCCGCTGCCGGGTAGCACGCCCTGAACACGATGTTTCGGAAGGCGCAATGATTCCGGCGTCCGTTTGCTCATAAGCTTTCGGCTTGGCCAGGGGGTGCGCACGTCCCTCCCGCTTCGATCAGCCCCCATGGGCAAGAGGCCCGCGCCTCCTGTTTTCAGAAGTCCAAAAGCTGCGGACGCCTGGCATGAGCGGACGGGCATCGTCCAAAAACCCGCGATTCATTCAACCGGCACTCCGATGGACGG
>JAFMJK010000267.1 GCA_017853515.1 Chthoniobacterales bacterium
TACATACAACTTCAAATCAAGCGACGTCATCCCTCGCACGCGCATGCGCGTGCGAGGGACCTCATTGTCTCATTGTCTCATTGTCTCATTGTCTCATCGTCTCATCGTCTCATCGTCTCATCGTCTCATTCCCTAACCCTTCGTCTCAACTCCTCCAACCCTGGATTACCTACGCTGCCGAGTGCGCTGCCTTCAACGATTGTTGATGGACGTACAAATGTGCCGTTCTTGAGTTCTTCCGCTACCATGCGGTATGCGTCGCGGAATGGCACGCCGGTGCGCACGAGTTCTTCAACACGTGCAACGCTGAATACGGGATCGTATACAGCATCGCGCAGGAGGTTCTCGACGGGTGCGATGTGCGGCACAACATGCAGCGCGACATCGAGCAGAAGCTGCGCTTCGTCGATGGCATCAACGATGGTGTCCTTAATGAACTGCATGTCGCGGTGATATCCCGATGGCAGGTTGCTCATCATCGTTGCGATCTCATGCGATACCGACTGTATGCGATTGCATCGCGCACGCAGCACTTCGAAGACATCGGGATTACGCTTATGCGGCATGATGCTCGAGCCCGTCGTAAATGCTTCGGGCAACGTGATGAACCCGTAGTTCTGACTCGCGTACTGTACGACGTCGGCAGCAAAGCGTGCAAGCGTGGAAAGGGGCTGTGCAAGCGCAATCGCTGCGAGCTTCTCGGTACGTCCGCGTGACATTTGTGCGAAGGTGCTTGTGACGTGCACGCGATCGAAGTTCAACGAGCGCGTGGTGAGCCCCCTATCAAGCGGCAGTGATGTGCCATAGCCTGCGGCACTGCCAAGCGGGTTGGCATTGGCTGCATCAATCGCCATATCGATCACACGGAGGTCTTCGATGAGGGCTTCGGCGTAGCCGCCGAACCATAATCCGAAGCTTGATGGCATGGCGATCTGGAAGTGCGTGTAACCTGGGAGCTCTACATTGACGTACTTCTCTGCGAGCGTGAGTAGGAGCTCTGCGAGCTCCTTGACGCGCATACGCGTACTGCGCAGTTCATGACGGAGGAAGAGCTTGAGGTCGACCAGTACTTGGTCGTTACGACTCCGCCCTGTGTGGATCTTCTTCCCAACGTCGCCAAGCTGTTGTGTGAGCACCGCTTCGACATGCGAGTGGATGTCTTCACATGCAGGGTCGATCACAATGCCGTTACGATCAATGTCTTCGAGCAGCGTCGATAATGCTGACGTGAGCTGACGTCGCTCGTCGTCTGAGATAAGACCAACGGCGCCGAGCATTTCTGCATGCGCAATGGAACCAACAACATCCCACCTCGCAAGCCGTACATCGACATCACGATCACGTCCGACCGTGAACTGCTCCATGAGTGCGTCGATAGGCGCCCCTTTGTCCCAAGGCTTCATTGCAGACTCCGCATAGTGGTTTCGAGGAGGTTGATGAAGGTCGCAATCCCTTGCTCTACCTCATCAACGCCGATCCATTCATCTGGTGTGTGCGAGCGCGCACTATCGCCGGGTCCGATCTTGAGTGATGGTACGCCGAGTGGAAGGAGCGCTTGGTCCGACATCGTTGGACTCGCATACGTGTGCATGCCCAGGCTTACGCCTGCACGCACGATTGGATGATCAGCAGCAATGGCCGATGATCGAAGTCGCATCGAGCGTGGCGTGCACGTACACGATACGTGCTGCCGAATCTCGGCCAGTGCATCTTCATGCGTGTGCGATCCGGGAATACGCACATCAACAACGGCCGTGCATACGTCGGGCACGACGTTGTGCTGCGAGCCTGCGTTGATCTGCGTAACAGTCATTGATACCTCGCCAAGGTCAGCTGATGTCTGAGCAAAGGCATACGTGCGAAACCACTCGAGGTCTGCGAGTGCTTCGTAGATGGCGTTGACACCTTCCTTGCGTGCGGCATGTCCGGTGCGTCCCTGCCATGCGCAATCAAGCACCATCAGTCCACGCTCGGCAATCGCGAGCTGCATCTTGGTTGGCTCGCCGACAAGTGCGCACGCAATGGGATACGTTGGAAAGACATCGCGCGTGAGCTGTGCCATTCCATGCTCGCCGCTCACTTCTTCTTCTGCCGTTGCTGCAAAGGCGAACTGCACGGGCATATCTGACTGAGTCGACATGTGGAGATATGCGGCGAGCATCATAACGAGCGCACCACCGGCGTCGTTCGATCCGAGTCCGTACAAGCGTCCATCGACGATTGTAGGTGTGCATGGATCATGCGTCCAGCCACTTCCCGGACGGACGGTATCGTGATGCGAGTTCAAGAGCCACACCGGACGTCCATCTTGGTGCAGAAGTGAGACAACGTTGTTGCCAATGCGCTCGACCGGACGTCCGGCAGCGCGCAAGATGCCTTCGATGATATCAGCTGTTTCATGCTCTTCGCGTGAGAACGACTGCGTAGCGATCAGCTTCGTCAGGAGATCAATCATAGCACACGCGTCCCCTTCATCGTTCCACAGTCATCCACATGCTGAATCACTGTTGCGACGCCCACACCCGCAGCACGAAGTGCGTTCGAGATCTTCGGCATCATAC
>JAFMJK010000262.1 GCA_017853515.1 Chthoniobacterales bacterium
TAAGTAAGCACGGTCGTATGAATTCATCCCGCCGCGGCTCGTCGGCCGACGCCAGTAAAAACGCCGGCACCGGGGCTGGATCCACCGACCGTCAAGACCCCTGCGCCGTCGAGCGGCTGGTCTGCCGCACGCCGGCCCGCGATTGGCGCGAGGCGCTGCCGCTCGGCAACGGGAGCTTGGCCGCGTTGGTCTACGGCCGGACCGCCGCGGAGGTCGTGACCTTCAACCACGAGCGCCTGTGGGGCGGCATGAACACCTTGCCCCTGCCCGACGTGGGCGACGAGTTGCCCGCGGTGCGCCTGGCCCTCGGGGAAGGGCGCTATGGCGAGGCCGAGAACATCATGGAACGCCGTCTCGAGCGCGAGGGATACGGCGACGCTTTCTCCGGCGCTTACATGCCGGGGCCCGACCTCTTGATCCGCTCGCACACCAAGCTCGGCTACTACGACTACCGCCGCACGCTCGATCTCGCCACCGGCGAAGCCGTGACCACCTGGCGGGGAGGGAAAATCCCCCGCATGCGCCGGTGCTTCGTCTCGGAGGCCGATGCCATGTTCGTCTACGATTGCGGCGTGCCCAAGGGCAACGCCGCGCGCCACGACATCCACCTCGAGCCGCACAACCTGCGCGACACGTTCCTCAACGGCCTGGTGCGGACGGCGATCTTCCCGAGCGTGGCCCACCGTGAGTTCGCGGAGGGTGCGGGAATCGAAGTTGATCTCGGCAACGGCTGCCGCTACATCGCCGCGTTCCGCATCCGCGGGGCGGAAAATTTCGTGCACCACGACGGCGTGGTGACCTGCGACCTCGGGTCCGGGGCGGTCATCCTCTGCTCTTTGCAGCCGTGCGATGGCGCGCACGGCGGCGACGTCGCATCCCTTTACGCCGCGCTGGCCGCCCGCGAGGAAAGCTATGACGAACTTCTTGCCCGGCGCCTGGCGGGTCCGCGGGTGAGGGGGCCCGTGCAATTCGAACTGGCCTGCACCCCGGAGGAAAGAGCGCTCTCGAACGAGGAACTCCTCCTCGACGCCTTCTCCGGGCGCTTGCCCGGCGTGCTCGTCGAACGTCTTTTCCACTACGGCCGCTATCTGCTTGCCGCCAGCTCGCGCCCGGGAGGACTGCCCGCGCACCTGCAGGGCAAGTGGAACGGCGAATACGCCCCGCCCTGGAACTGCGCGTATTTCAACAACGAGAACCTGCAGATGACTTACTGGCAGGCCCTGCCCGGCAACATGCCCTCCGCGCTGCTCCCGGTCTTCGACCTCTACGAGTCGCTCATGGACGACTTCCGCGAAAATGCGCGCCAGCTTTTCGGCTGCCGCGGCATCCTGCTTCCGCTCTACAACAGCCCGTTCAACGGCCGGCAGACCAACCTGCAGGCGCACGTCCTCTACTGGACCGGGGCCGGGGCGTGGCTGGCCCAGCTTTACTGGGAATACTGGGTCTTCACGCGCGACCGCGCCTTCCTCGCCGAACGCGCCGTGCCCTTCATGCGCGAGGTGGCCCTCTTCTACCGCGACTTCCTGCAGATCGGGCCGGACGGCAAGGCGGTGATGTCGCCCGGCAATTCGCCGGAAAACCGCGCGCTGCCGCATCTCACCTCGGTCTGCATCAACGCCACCATGGATTTCGCCCTCGTGCGCGAGCTGCTGACCAACCTGCTCGCCGCCGAGAAAGAACTCGGACGCCAGGATCCCGAGGCGGCCGATTGGAGCAAGATCCTCGAGGCGTTGCCGGAGTATCAGGTGGACGACACCGGCGCGATCCGCGAGTGGATGCACCCGGACTTCGGCGAGAACCACCAGCACAGGCACATCTCGCACATTTACCCGTTTTTCCCCGGCCACGAGATCCCGCCCGATCCGGCGCACCCGCTCTGCGCCGCCGTGCGCCAAGCGGTGGAGCAGCGCATGTCCATCGGACTCGCCGAGCAGACCGGATGGTCCTTCACGCACCTGGCCAACATCTTCGGGCGCCTCGGGGAGGGCGGCCAGGCCTACGAGTGCCTCGCGCACCTCGCGCAGTCCTGCCTCGGCAGCACGTTCTTCACCTACCACAACGACACGCGCGGGATGGGCGTCACCATGGACTTCACTTGGGGTCTGGCCGCGCCGCTGCAGCTCGACGCGATCCTCGGCTTCCCCGCCGCGATCATGGAAATGCTCCTCTACTCGTCGCCGGAGGAAATCCGCCTCCTGCCCGCGCTGCCCGCGGCATGGCCGCGGGGACATTTCGCCGGATGGCAGACGCGCTGCGGCGTGGAAGTCGCCTGCCGCTGGGACACCGCATCGGGCGAGATCGCCGCGGACCTGCGCGCGCACCGCGATACCTCGTTCCTGCTCAGACTGAAGCTCGCAGGCGACGCGTGGTTCGAGGACAACATCTCGCTCTCCGCGGGAGAAGGCCGCTCGATTTCGCTTCCTCGATCGGCCCCCCTCGTGTCGCCAGCCGGCCCGATGTCATAAACCTGGAACAGGGCGACGGCTGCGTTCGCAACACCCTTGATCCCGCCGGAGTCTCCCGCAAGCCCGCTCCCGGAAAAGCCGGTTTAT
>JAFMJK010000055.1 GCA_017853515.1 Chthoniobacterales bacterium
CAATTCGGGCAGGTTCTCCTGGCCGGCGCGCACAACGTCACGGCAAAAGTCCTCCTCGTCGCCGGGTTGGGCGCGAGCTACACGGTCGACGAGAATATCGTCGATGTGGACGAAAAGTATACCGGACTTCGCCCCGTTTACCTGCTGGGCGTGCAGTTCGATCCCTCCGAAAAAACCATGGTGCGCGCCTACACCTCGTTCCAAGGGGCGGATGTGGTTCCGTCTTACGGCATCAACCTCACCTGGCGCCCGCGCATCAACACCTCGTTCACGTTTTCCGCCTACCAAAACCAGAACTTTTCCGTCACCACCTTGAATCAGTTCCAGGTCAACCGCGGCTTCGTGCTCGGCGTCCAGCAGGTCATGTTCTCCAAGCTTACGGTCGGCTTGTCCGGAGGTTGGCAGCAGACCGAGTCGGTGTCGCTCAGTTCGTCCGTCGACGCGGGCGAACCGACCGACTACGCCTTCGCCGCAGCCAGCCTGACCTGGTCGATCAACAGCTGGTCGGCCTGGATCGCGACGGTAAGGGCGTCGTCGGGCAACCAGAACCAACCGTCCGGCTCCACAACTTTCCCCGAGACAACGGCTTCAGTCGGTTTCAACTTGCTTTTCTGACGTTCGCACTACAGAGTATTTCTTCTGTAAAATGCGAGTCCGCTCTTACACCCTTGCCGCGCTTTGCTTGGCTGGCCTCCTCTTTACGCAAGTTGCCCCGGCAGCGGAGGAACCGGCCGCCGAGAGCCCGCCTGCGGCGGTATCGGGACCCGCGCCGGCCAGTGCGGCTGCCCCCATGCCCCAGTTGAGTATGCCCGCAGTCGTCCGTTCTTCGGGTGGCCCGCTCTCCAGCGGCGAAAGCGACTACGTCCTTGTCGTCGGCGACGTCGTTGAGTTGAACGTTTTTCGCGAACCGGACCTCACCACGCAGGCGACCATCGCGCGCGACGGCACCGTGCAACTTCCGCTCATCCGCGAGGTGACTTTGGCTGGATTGACCATTCGCGACGCGCGCGAGTTGCTCCGCACGATTTACGACAAACAGTTTCTCGTCGATCCGCAGGTGTTTCTCAATGTCGTGAGATACGCCGAGCGCAAATTCACCATCATGGGTCAGGTTGCGCGTCCGGGAAGTTACGAACTGCAGGGCGGGGAGCGTATCGATCTTCTCGAGGCCATCGGGTTGGCCGGAGGCTTCACCCGCATCGCGGATCGCGGTCGCGTCATCATCCAGCGCAAAGAGGGTGGGGAAGTGAAAGCGATCAAGGCCAACGCCAAACGCATGGCGGACGGCAAAGCAGACGCGCTCGAAGTCCAACCGGGCGACGTCATCACGGTCAAAGAGAGCTGGTTTTAAGCAACAGTCATGAACAGCCCTTTACCCGCCGACCCTTTCGATCCCTTGCAGGAGTCCTCGGAGCCGTTCGATTGGCGGCAATATCTCCACATCATCATGGAGAAGTGGTGGATCGTCTGTCTCTGCCTTCTCCTCGGCGCGATCCTCAGCATCTTCCTCATCAGTCGCGAAAAGACTCTCTACGGCGCCCGCGCCGTGCTCTTCATCGAACAGCAAAAGGAGCAAGTGCTCAACGACCGCCTGCGAACCGTGCGCGACGACGAGGTGCGCTCCATCGACATGATCAACACGATCGTCGAGACATTGAACAGTTACCCGATGGCCACGCGCGTGGCCAAGCGCCTCGAATTGGCCAAGGATCCAGCTTTTATCGCTGCGGCGGATTGGGACACCAACAGCGACGGAGAAATGACGGTCAACGCCGCTGCGGCCAAACTTGTCGCCCCTTACGGGTTTGTTGTTTCCGGCTACCGCGAAATGACGCGACTCATCGACGTGGTAGCCCGCACGACTGATCCGGATCTTTCCACCAAGTTGGCCAACAGTTACGCCGACGAATACCTGCGCATGCTCATGGAGCAATCCACCGAGTCGACCAAGGCTGCATCGCAATTTCTCGTCGAGGAAGCGGAGCGGTTGGGCAACAAGATGCGCCTGGCCGAGGAGGCGATGCAGAGTTTCCGCGAACGGGAGCGGGCCGCTTCGCTCGAGACCATGGTCGGGGAAGCGCAGGGAAGCGTCGACCTCACCTCGAAGCAGATCCAGGAAATCGAGTCCTACATGCGCCAACTCGACACCGATCTGGCCGCCGTCTCCGGTTCCGGGGGCGACAGCGCGCTGCTCCTGCGGTTGCCCAGCGTGTCCAACGATCCGCGCGTCGCCATGTTGAACTCGCAAATCGAAGCCCTGGAGCGCGAACTGGATGAAATGTCCCGCCGGTATCGCGAGGGCCACCCGGCGCACACCAGCACGAAGAACAGACTCGAACTCCTCCGCAGCAACATGTCGGCGCTCGCCGTGGAGGTCGTCGGCCAACTTGAGGCGCGCCGCGCCCAAGCCGAGTCGCAACTGGAGAGCCTGCGGGCCAAGCGCGCCGAGGAGGAAAAGAGGTTGCTCGAGACCACGGGCAAATCGGTCGAATACAACCGTCTGGCCCGCAACCTCGAGGCGGACCGGGCTCTTTATGACTCGGTCATCTCGCGACTGAAGGAGGTCGATGTCACGAGCGGACTCACCGACCAATCAATCAGCATCCAGGAGCGTGCGCCGGGCGCCGGTCCTGTGCCCAGTCAGACGCTGAAGTATCTGTTGCTCGGCCTGTTCGGCGGATTGGCGGCAGGCGTGGCCCTTGCCTTGGGGTTGAACTACTTGGACCCCTCTCTCCGCACGGTCGACCAAGTGGAGCAACGCACGGGCCTCGGCGTCGTGGCCGCAGTCCCTCGCATCAAAATTTCTCCCACCCGCGGCGGCGGCGGCACGGAACTCCCCACGGTGTGCGACCGTCGTGGAACGATCGCCGAAGCCTTCCGAACCATGCGCGCCACGCTCGCGCACATCGCCGGACGCGACAAAAACCGTGTCTTTCTCATCACCAGTGCGATTCCGGGCGAGGGGAAGACCTTCACCAGCACGAATTTTGCCGCGACTTTGGCGCAGCAGGATCTGCGCACGCTGCTCATCGATGCCGATCTGCGGAAACCGTCTGTCTCGAAACTTCTCTTCAATGAAAATCTCAAACCCGGCCTCTCCGAGGTGCTTCTCGGCCAATGTTCCGCCAGCGACGCCATCGTGCCGACCGGTGTCGACAATCTTTCGTTCATGCCGGCCGGCGGTATTGCTCCGAACCCCTCGGAACTCCTCTCTCAGGGCAAGTTGGCCGACGTCATCAAATCGCTCAAGGAGCACTACGACCGCATCGTGATAGATTCGTCTCCCGTGCTCGCCGTCCGCGATCCGCTGCTCCTCGCTCCGCTCGTCGATGCGTGCTGTCTCATTGTCCGGGCCGGGCACTCCCCGAGCAAGGCGACGACCACTGCCGTCCGACTGCTTTCCGAGGCCGGCGTGCCCGCCAAGGGTGTCGTGCTCAATGCGGTTCGCGAGGGTAGTGGAGCCTATTACTCCTACGCCTACCGCACCTACGGGACCTACGGCGCCAAGGGTGTTTACGGTGCCCAAGAGGTGGCTGATCCCAGCGCCTGACGAGAGACCCCCCGACTCTGCCTCCGGGCGGGTTACAGGTTTGTTTCATTCAGTTTTTCTTGAATGGATCGAATCATCGGGTATCTTACGCGTGGCGGAGGGGCGGGTGTTTCCCGGCCTGACCCGCGCACATTCCATGGCCCGTGCCGGCAGAACAGCGCGTTTTGACCGAGTGCGGCAGCCTGTCTCCTTTTTGCCGTGAGCAAAAGTTTGTCAGAACAGGGACCCGCGCTCGGATTGAGTCCGTTCCAACTCGAGACCATCGCGCTGTTCGTCCGCGCTGCTGCTGTCTTTTCCTTGCCGCGCTCTGTCGCCCAGATTTACGGGCTTCTTTTTACCACGCCCGAACCGCTTAATCTGGACGACATCTCCGGGCGCTTGGCCATCAGTCGCGGTTCGGCCTTCGAGGGCTTGCGCTGGCTTCAGGATCTGGGCGCCGTTGAGCGCGTTTTCCTTCCCGGTGTTCGCAAGGAGCATTTCCAGGCCGAACTCCAACTGCGCAAACTCGCCACCGGCTTCCTCCGCAACCAAATCCAGCCTCACGTGGAGAACGGTGCGGATCACCTCCAGCGCCTGAAGCAGACTATCGAGCCCTCATCGAAGGATGCGTCTTTCCAGCGCGAAAGGCTGCGCCAGATCACCGGCTGGCACAAATTTTTCTCCAGGGCCCTCCCGGTCATCCGGGCTCTGGCCTCCAAACAGTATTTCCCTCTTTCCCGCCGCAACGGAGGCGGCTAGTCTCTCCGCCCTTTCGATATGAAAATAACTTGTCTCGGAGCCGGTTACGTCGGCGGCCCCACCATGGCCATGATCGCGGCAAAATGCCCCGATATCGAAGTCACGGTCGTCGATCCCAACGAGGCCCGTATCGCTGCGTGGAATTCGGACAACCTGCCTGTTTACGAGCCCGGACTCGACGAGGTTGTGCGCTCCGCGCGCGGACGCAACCTTCATTTCAAGACCGACGTGGAAGGCGCCATCCGGTCCGGAGACATCATTTTTGTCTGCGTGGGAACTCCGACCAAAACCTACGGCGTGGGCGCGGGGAGGGCGGCCGATCTGCGCTTCATCGAGAGCGCGGCCCGCACCATCGCGCAGGTTGCGGAGGGAAACAAAATCATCGTCGAGAAAAGCACCATCCCGGTGAAGACAGCGGAGGCGATGCTTACCATCCTGCGGGCCAACTCGCGCAACGGCACTTTCCAAGTGCTTTCCAACCCCGAGTTCCTCGCCGAAGGCACGGCCATCGCCGACCTGCAAAAGCCGGACCGCATCCTGATCGGCGGCGAGCGCACGCCCGAGGGCGAGAAAGCCATAGCGACTTTGGTCGATGTTTACGCCCGCTGGGTGCCCCGCGATCGCATCATCACCTCGAATCTTTGGTCCTCGGAGTTGTCCAAGCTCGTGGCCAACGCCTTTCTGGCCCAGCGCATCTCTTCGATCAACTCCATCTCCGCGCTCTGCGAGGCGACGGGCGCGGATGTCGACGAGGTCGCCCACGCCATCGGCACCGACTCCCGCATCGGACCAAAGTTTCTCAAGGCCTCGGTCGGTTTTGGCGGATCGTGCTTCCAGAAGGACATTCTCAACCTTGTCTACCTCTGCGGGCACTTCGGTTTGCCCGAAGTTGCGCAGTATTGGGAGAGCGTGGTGCGGATGAACGACTGGCAGAAAAATCGCTTTACCCAGCAGATTGTCCGCACGCTTTTCAACACGGTCTCGGGCAAGCGCATCGCGGTGCTCGGTTTCGCCTTCAAGAAGGACACCAACGACACCCGCGAGTCCGCGGCGATCTCGGTGGTGCGCGGTTTGCTCGAAGAGAATGCCACGGTCGTCGTTTACGATCCGAAAGTCCCGGCTGATGAAATCCGGCGGGACGTGCTCGGTGCCGGAGTGGAGAATCCTCATCTCGTCGTGGCGAAAAGCGCCGAAGAAGCGGCCGACGGCGCCCATGCGCTGGCGGTTCTCACCGAGTGGGACCAGTTCAAGACGCTCGATTTCGCGAAAATTTACGCGGGCATGCACAAGCCGGCTTTCGTGTTCGACGGACGCAACATTCTTCCGCGCTCGGAGATGGCCAAGCTCGGTTTTCGCGTCTTTGCCATCGGCAAGCCGTCCGAGGTCTGACCACTGTTTCTATGCGAATCCTTGTCACCGGCGGCGCGGGGTTTCTCGGGTCGCATCTTTGCGACCGCCTCATCGGCCAGGGGCACGAGGTGATCTGCCTCGACAACTTCTTCACCGGCCGGAAACAAAACATCGAACATCTGCTCGCCCATCCGCGCTTCGAATTGGTGCGCCATGACGTCATCGACCCGTTCAAGTTCGAGGTCGAACAAATCTACAATTTGGCCTGTCCTGCCTCCCCGCCGCATTACCAATACAATCCCATCAAGACGATCAAGACCTCGGTGGTGGGTGCAATCAACTGTCTGGGTCTGGCCAAGCGGGTCAAAGCCCGCACCTTTCAGGCCTCCACCTCGGAGGTTTACGGCGATCCTGCGGTCCACCCGCAACCCGAGAGCTATTGGGGCAACGTAAATCCGATCGGGCGTCGCTCTTGCTACGACGAAGGCAAGCGCTGCGCTGAAACGCTCTTCTTCGACTACCACCGCGAGAATGGCGTCGATATCCGCGTGGTGCGCATCTTCAACACCTACGGTCCGCGCATGAATCCCGATGACGGCCGCGTTGTTTCCAATTTCATCGTCCAAGCCTTGCGCGGAGAAAACATCACCGTGTACGGCGACGGTTCGCAGACCCGCTCTTTCTGCTACGTGGATGACTTGATCGAGGGTTTTCTTCGTCTCATGGAGCAGACGGACACCGTCGGCCCGATCAACATCGGAAACCCGGGAGAATTCACCATGCTCGAACTGGCGGAAGTCGTTCTCAAGAAAGTCGGAGGAAAGTCGAAGATCGTGCACAAGGAACTTCCGGCGGACGATCCCAAGCAGCGCCAGCCCGACATCACCCTTGCCCGCAAGTATCTGAAGTGGGAGCCGACTGTGCCGCTGGAGCAGGGGATCGAGCGCACCATCGACTGCTTCCGCAAGGAAATCGGCGCTTAGTTCTTGGCTAACCGCCGTCTCAACGCTTGCGACCTTTGATTGATCCTGGCAGCGAAGCGCCCCGATCATCAGTCCGAGATTTGCCGCTCGCTCTTTTGTCTCTGCTGAAAACTGAACACTGAAAACTGCCAACCCTGCCCTTTTATGAAAAAGCTCCTCGTCACCGGTTCCTCCGGCCTCATCGGGTCGGAAGTTTGCCTCCACTTCGCCGACCTCGGATGGGAAATCCACGGCGTCGACAACAACCAGCGCGCCGTTTTCTTCGGACCGCAAGGCGATACACGTTGGAATCAGGAGCGCCTCGCCAAGCTGATCAAGAACTTCCATCACCACGAACTCGATATCCGCGACCGCCAAGGCGTGCTGGACCTCATCGCTCGTCTCAAGCCCGACGCCATTGTGCACACCGCCGCGCAACCCAGCCATGACCGCGCTGCCGCCATCCCGTTCGACGACTTCGACACCAATGCCGTCGGCACGCTGAACCTGCTCGAAGCGGTCCGCCGCGCGTGCCCGGAGTCACCTTTTGTCCACATGTCGACCAACAAGGTCTACGGTGACCGTCCGAACCTCATCAAGCTGAAGGAACTGGAGACCCGGTGGGATTACGATGACCCCGCTTATGCCGATGGCATTGCCGAGGATTTCTCCATCGACCAATCGAAGCACTCGCTTTTCGGCGCTTCCAAAGCCGCCGCCGACATTGTCGTTCAAGAATACGGCCGCTATTTTGGTATCCCCACGTGCTGCCTGCGCGGCGGATGCCTGACTGGACCGAACCACTCGGGCGTCGAGTTGCACGGTTTCCTCAGCTACCTCGTGAAGTGCAACCTCGAAGGCAAGGAATACAAAGTCTACGGCTACAAGGGCAAACAGGTCCGCGACAACATCCACAGCCACGATGTGGCGCGCTTCATCGAGGAATTCCTCAAAGCCCCGCGCGTGGCCGAGGTCTACAACATCGGCGGCGGACGCGATAACTCCTGCTCCATCTTCGAGGCCTTCGCTATCACCGAGAAATTCACCGGCAAACAGCAGTTGCACACCTACGTCGACGAGAACCGCATCGGCGACCACATCTGCTACATCAGCAACCTCGCCAAAATGCGCCGCCATTATCCGGGGTGGGACATCACCATTTCGCTCGAAGACACCATCAAACAAATCGTCGACGCCTGGAAAACCCGCGGCGCGTAAGCCGCCGGAGCGATGCTGGCTGGCAGCAACTGATCGACGGTCGCGCAGCTATGGCCATCAAGCCCCTGGAATAGCCGTGACACATCCGATCCATCGCATTGTCGGATGCAAATGCGTCGCACCTTACTCGCTTCGACTTCGTTTTGATGATGGAGTTGAGGTCGTTACCACCTCAAGGACGCTCTAGAGGGGGAGGATTACGGCCCGCTCCGCGACCCATTTTTGTCTTCTCGCAAGTTGCACTGGGGCTTCGATCCCGCGATCCTGCACGACTGGTTAAAGCACAAAGATGCCTTTGCTGCGGCGGCTCAACAGCGGACACCACAAATGACCGCCCGCGTCGCCGAACAGCCCAAGTAACAGGCTCCGCTCGTCACTCGTTACCACGGCGACTCATCTCGCAGGCTCCGCTTTCTCTTGGTCTGTTGGCTTTTAGTCCCTTGGTCTCTTAGTCGCTAATCTGCGGATTGTGCCGCTCTTTCATGCACCGCAACATCGACTGTCTAATCGTCGGCGCCGGGTTTTCCGGGCTGACCATTGCCGAGCGTCTCACCACGCAGCAGGGGAAGACGTGCCTCATTGTCGAGAAGCGCGACCACCTTGGCGGGAATGCCTACGACAAATACGACGAGGCTGGCGTCCTCATCCACGCTTACGGACCGCACTATTTTCGCACCAACGCCCCGCGCATTGTCGATTACCTGAGCCAGTTCACCGAATGGCATCCGGTCGAATACAGAATCCTCTCTTATTCCGACGGCCGCTATTGGAACTTCCCGATCAACCTCAACACCTTCGAGCAGTTTCTCGGGCGCCCCTCGACCTCGGAAGAAATGGAGGCCTGGATCGCCGAGCACCGTGTTCCCATCGAAAACCCAGCAAACTCTGAGGAGGTCATCGTCAGCCAGGTGGGGTGGGAGCTCTATGAGAAGTTTTTCAAAGGCTACACGCTCAAGCAGTGGCGGCGTCATCCGAAGGACCTCGATGCTTCTGTCTGCGGCCGCATCCCCATCCGCACCAATCGCGACGACCGTTACCTGCGCGAGGATTTTCAAGCGCTGCCGAAAGATGGCTACACGGCGATGTTCGAGCGGATGGTTGCCGCGTGCGGGGACAAGCTGGAGATTAAGCTCAACACCGAGTTCCGCGACATCTTGCCGCAAGTGAGTTTCAAGCATTTGGTCTACACCGGCCCGATCGACGAATACTACGACTACTGCCACGGCCGCCTCCCGTATCGCTCCTTGCGTTTCGAGCCCGAGTCCTTCACTCCCGGGCAACTGTCTGCCTATCACTCAGGTTTCAGGTCTCCGCCCTCATCCTTCGAAAGCCCCTCGGGCTTTTACCAGCCCGCCATGCAGGTGAACTATCCGAACGACGAAGAGTTCACCCGGATTGTCGAAATCAAACACGCCACCGGTCAGCAGTGCGAAAGCACTACCATCGTCCGAGAATACCCCGACGATTTCGCCCCCGGCAAAGAAGCCTACTATCCCATTCCGGCTCCCGACTCCGCCGCCACCTACCAAAAATACAAAGCCCTTACCGAAACCGATCCGTTCCCCGCGCATCTCCGCTCTCTTCGGTCTTCTGTGATCTCCGACTCTTCACACGTCACAAGTCACTCGTCATCGACGGTCCACTTTGTGGGCCGTCTCGCCACCTACCGCTACTACAACATGGACCAAGTCGTCGGTATGGCTCTCAAAGAGGCTGAAAAAATTGCTGCCTTGAATGGCAACTTCAACTAGGACTCTCCACATCCGCGAACATGAACGTACAATCCTATCTGTCCGAATACACCCGACTGCTCGCCGATCCAGAAGCGCCGGTTCTTATTGCCAAGCTGAAGACCCGCATTGCCGAAGCCCGCGCTGCCGGACGCAAGCTCATGCTGGCTGGCAATGGCGCAAGCGCGTCGATCGCGAGTCACTTGGCCACCGATTTCTCCAAACAGGGCAAGGTTCGGGCCATGGCCTTCAACGATGCCAACCTCATCACCGCACTTGGCAACGACTGCGGCTACGAAAACTGGATCGCAAAGGCTCTCGATTTTTACGCTGACAGAGGCGATGTCCTCATTCTCATCAGCAGCAGCGGAAAATCTCCGAACGTGGTCAAAGCTGCTCAGCGGGGAAAAGAACTGGGGCTCTACGTCGCCGCCTTCACCGGCTTTGCCAAAGACAATCCCCTCGGTGCTGCGTCCGACATCAACTTCTGGGTCGATAGCCGCTCGTATAACATTGTCGAATGCACCCACATGATCTGGCTCACCGCGGTAGTGGACCTTCTCATCGGCGCTTCCGAATACAGCGTTTCCGGCTAGCGCCGGAAGTGGCGGGTTGCTGGTAAAAGGTAAGAAGTAACGCCCTCAGAAAAACATCAGTCCGCATCCACGCTCCCTGCCTTCAGCTCCAAGCTCTCATGAACATCCTCGTCACCGGCGCTGCCGGATTCATCGGCAGCCATCTTGTCGATGCCTTGCTCGCCCGCGGCCACTGCGTTGTTGGGGTGGACAACCTCAGTCTCGGCACGCGCACCAACCTCGCCGCAGCGTTGCAGAACCCGTCCTTCGCTTTGATCGAGCGCGATGTCGCCTCGGAAGACTTCGCCGAGACTTTCGATCCCGGCTGCATGATCGACTGGGTCTGGCACATGGCGGCCAATTCGGACATTCCCGCCGGCGTCGACGATCCCAACGTCGACTTCAAAGACACCTTCCTCACCACATTCCGCGTCCTGGCTTGGATGCGCAAAAACAGCGTCCCGCGTCTTGCCTTTGCCTCCACCTCCGCCGTCTACGGTCTGCGCGACAAACCCATCGAAGAGGACAGCGGCCCCATGCTGCCGATCAGCAATTACGGCGCGATGAAGCTGGCCAGCGAGGGTTGCATCAGTGCAGCGGCCGAAGCTTGGCTCGGCCGCGCTGACATCTTCCGCTTCCCGAATGTGATTGGATCCCGCGCGACGCATGGCGCGCTTTTCGATTTTGTCCGGCGTCTGCGGCAAAACCCCGCACAGCTCGAAGTGCTGGGAGACGGAACACAGCAGAAGCCCTACCTCCACGTGGGTAATCTGGTCGAAGCCATGCTCTTCATTACAGGCAACGCCCAAGATAAAGTGAACTACTTCAATGTCGGTCCGGAGGACAACGTGAGCGTCCGCACCATGGCCGAAGAAGTCGTCGCCCAAACGGCGCCCGGCGCGAAGATTGTCTATGGCACCGACAATCGCGGTTGGGTGGGGGATGTCCCGAAATTCACCTATTCCACCGCCAAGCTGCGCAAGCTCGGCTGGGGCGC
>JAFMJK010000056.1 GCA_017853515.1 Chthoniobacterales bacterium
TGGCCCGCGCCTGCATCTCGGAAATTTCCGGATAGCTGATGCCGAGGCGGCAACCTCGATGGCCGAGCATCGGATTGAACTCGTGCAGATCGTGAACGCGCTTGGCGATTTTGTCCGCGCTGATCCCGAGTTTGTTGGCCAACGCGTTCTGCTGCGCGTGGTCGTGCGGCAGGAATTCGTGGAGCGGAGGATCGAGCAGGCGGATGGTGGCGGGCAGGCCTTTGAGCGCCTTGAAGATGCCGATAAAGTCTTCCCGCTGGTAGGGAAGGAGCTTGGCCAGGGCCGCCTGACGGTCTTCCTTCTTCTCGGCGAGGATCATCTCGCGGACAGCATCGATGCGGTCGCCCTCGAAGAACATGTGTTCCGTGCGGCAGAGACCGATGCCGGTCGCGCCGAAGGCGACGGCGTTTTCCGTCTGCTCGGGCGTGTCGGCATTGGTGCGCACCCCGAGGCGGGCGCCTTTGTCGCACCACTTCATGAGTTGCGCGAAGTTCTGGTAAACATGGCTTTTGGCCGGACTGAGCGACTTCTCGACCAGCACCTGCACGATTTCCGAGGGCGCTGTTTTGATCTGGCCGTCGTAGACCTCGCCGGCCGTGCCGTCGATGGAGAGGTAGTCTCCCTCGTGGTAAGTGCGGTCGCCGACCTTGAGCGTCTTGTCGTGGTAGTCGATATGCAGCGCTCCCGCGCCGCATACGCAGACTTTGCCCATCTGGCGGGCGACGAGTGCGGCGTGCGAACTGACGCCGCCGCGCGCGGTGAGGATGCCTTCGGCTGCAATCATGCCACGCAGGTCTTCGGGCGAAGTCTCGACGCGTACGAGGAGGACTTTTTCCCCGGCGGCCGCGGCTTCGACGCAGCGTTCGGCGTTGAAGTAGATCTTGCCCGAGGCCGCGCCGGGGCCGGCGGGCAGTCCCTTGGCGATGACCTTGGCCGCCTTGACCGCGTCGCGATCGAAGATCGGGGCGAGGACCTGGTCCAGCTGCTCGGCCGGAACGCGGTGCACCGCTTTTTTCCAGTCGATCAATTTTTCCTTCACCATGTCGCAGGCGATTTTCACCGCGGCGAGGCCGGTCCGCTTTCCGTTGCGGGTCTGCAACATGAAGAGTTTGCCGTCTTCGACGGTAAACTCGAAGTCCTGCATGTCCGTGAAGTGTTTCTCGAGTGTCTTCTGCACCTTGAGCAGTTGCCGGTAAGCCGGCGGGAACTGCTTCTCCATCCCGATGACCGGCTCCGGCGTGCGCACGCCGGCGACGACGTCCTCGCCCTGCGCGTTGACCAGAAACTCGCCGTAGAGGACCTTGGTGCCGCTGGCCGGATCGCGGGTGAAGGCGACGCCGGACCCGCTGGTTTCGCCCATGTTGCCGAAGACCATGGCCTGCACGTTGACTGCCGTGCCCCACTCGTGAGGGATGCCGTATTTGCGGCGGTAAACGATGGCGCGCTCGTTGTTCCAGGAGCCGAAGACCGCGCCGACCGCGCCCATCAGCTGCTGGCGCGGGTCGTTGGGGAATGTTTTTCCGGTGCGCTCCTTGACCAGGGCCTTGAAGCGGCGGACGAGCTCCTTGAGCGCCTTCGCATCGAGGGCGGTGTCGCTGATATGCGGATCATTGGGGAAAAGCTCGGCCTTGAGGTCTTCGATGACGGTCTCGAAGGGTTCATGGTCCTCTCCCGGGCGCTTCTGCACGCCCATGACCACGTCGCCATACATCTGGATGAAACGGCGGTAACAGTCGTAGGCGAAACGTTCGTTGTTGGTCAGGCGGGCCAGACCTTCCACCGTGGCGTCGTTCAGCCCGAGGTTGAGAATGGTGTCCATCATGCCGGGCATGGAATCGCGCGCACCGGAGCGCACGGCGACGAGCAGCGGGTTTTTCACCTCGCCGAATTTTTTGCCCATGGATTTCTCCATCTTGACCACCGCCGCGTCGATCTGTGCATCGAGCTGCTTCGGGTAGGTGCGTTTGTGGTCGTAGTAATAGGTGCAGACTTCGGTGCTGATGGTGAAACCGCACGGCACCGGCAGACCGATGCGTGTCATCTCCGCGAGGTTCGCGCCCTTGCCGCCGAGCAGGGCTTTCATCTTGCCGTCACCGTCGGCTTTGCCGTCGCCGAAATAGTAAACGTATTTTCCTTTGACCCCGGCTTTTTCCTCGGATTTTTTGCCGGCCTTTGTTTTGGACGATTTGCTCATGAATTTTGGTTGTAAAATGGATCGGACAGAACGCGTAGAATTATCGGGAAAGCGACGCGCTGTCAAAGCCGGACCGCCGCTTCAAGCCGCGCAGACATCGCGAAGGGCCGACCGGAGCGCGCCGACCGCGCTTTCGAGTTCCTCGTCCGTGAGGCAAAGCGGTGGCATCAGCACCAGCGTGTCCCGGATGGGCCGGGTCAGCAGGCCGTGCCGCCGGGCGGCCAGACAAACCTTGGCGCCTGTCTGCTCTTGCCACGGGTAGGGAACGCCGGGAGCGCGGACGATATCGATGCCGGCGATGAAGCCGCACTGGCGGATCTCGCCCGCGTGAGGCTCCCGCCCAAAGGCGGACAAAAGGTCACGCATTCTGGCAATCTTCGGTTGGAGCTGCGCGAGCGTTTGTTCCTCCTCGAAGATTTCCAGGCTGGCCAGTGCCGAGGCGCAGCCGAGCGGGTTGCCGCAGTAGCTGTGACCGTAAAAAAGCGTCTTCATCTCTGCGTAATCGCCGAGAAACGCGGCGAACACTTTTTCCGTGGTCAGCGTGGCGGCAAGCGGCATGGTGCCGCCGCTCAAGCCTTTGGCCAGGGCGATGAAATCCGGCACGACGCCCTCGTGCTGGCAGGCGAACATCTTTCCGGTGCGCCCGAATCCCGTCATGACTTCGTCAAGAATGAGGAAAACTCCGTTCCGGTCGCACCACGCGCGCAGTTCGCGAAGCAACCCCGCTGGCCAAAGGCGCATTCCGCCCGCGCCTTGGACCAATGGCTCGATGACCACGCCGGCCAGCGACGCTCTGGTTGCCGCGTCGAGATTTTCTAGCGCAGCCAAGCCGTCGACGCGAAGCACCGGAAAACTCAGCGGGGCAAAGCGGTCTTGGAACGCGGCGATGCCGCCGAGGCTCGCCGCCCCGGCTGTGTCGCCATGGTAAGCGCGATCGAAGGCGGCAAAACGGCAACGCTCGGGATTTCCCGTGAGCTGGTTGTATTGCACGGCCATTTTGAGGGCGACCTCGATGGCCGTGGATCCGTCGTCGGAATAAAACACACGCGTCAGCGTCTGCGGCGGGAAGAGTGCGACAAGTTTTTCGGCCAACCTGGCGGCCGGCTCGTTGGTGAAACCCAGAAAGGAGCTATGGGCCAATTTCGCCGCCTGCTCTTGGATGGCGCGGACGATGCGCGGATGGGAGTGCCCGTGAATGTTGGTCCAGATGGAGCTGTTGCCATCGAGGTATTCGCGCCCCTCGCTGTCAATGAGGACGCTGCCGCGCCCCTCCGTGATCACCAGAGGGTCGTGCCCCGGCGCGCACCAATCGCGCATCTGCGTGAAAGGATGCCAGATATGCTTTTTGTCGATTTCCGCTGGACCGCCTTTACCCATGGCTTCCGTGAGCATAGGTCTGCTCCTGCCGCGGACAAGCCGCGGAAGCAGCGCGGCTTTGCCACGGGCCCGACTTTCTGCCATACGATGCGCGGTGGTCGGAAGCATTGGCAACTTTGTCGTGACGCGTGTGCGCGGTTTGGGCGATTACGCCCTTTTCGTCGCGCAATCGGTGGCCTCGGCTTTGGCCACGCGGCGGCTTCCTTCGCGGATTGCGCGCGCCATTTACGAGCAGGGGTTTCGCTGCATGCCCGTCATTTTGATTGTCGGCTTGTTCACCGGATTGGTTCTCGGGCTGCAGGGCTACCACGTCCTCAACCGCTTCGGGTCGGAGGGGCTGCTCGGCGCGCTTGTCTCTCTCAGTCTCGTCCGTGAAATGGCGCCGGTGCTGGCCGCCATCATGCTCGTGGGGCAGGCGGGCTCGGCCCTGGCTGCCGAGCTGGGCATCCAGCGCAACTCGGAGCAGATCGCGGCTTTGGAAACCATGGGCGTGAGCAGCCACGGTTATCTTGTCGCGCCGCGACTGATCGCCTCGCTTGTGTCCTACCCGATGCAAACCGCGTTGTTCGTCGTCGTCGGCCTTTGGGGAGGGAGTCTGTCCGGATCGTTGCTGCTCGGCGTCGATCCCGGTGTCTATTGGTCGTCGGTCGAGCGCGCGGTCAAGGAAGCGGATGTGCGCGAGTGTTTCATCAAGGCGCTCACCTTCGGTTTGCTCACCATCAGCATTTGCGCTTACCAAGGCTTCCACGCCCATCGCGTGCGCGGATCGACCGGCGCGCGCGCGGTCAGCGCCGCCACGACCAAAGCCGTCGTCCTTTCCTGCATCGCCGTGCTCGCCGCCGACTACGTGATCACATCGTTCCTCGTCTGATGTCCGCGACCACCACGACAACACAGGCCTCGCGCCATGGCTCCGCCCCCTCGGGCGCGCCGATTCTGCATGTGGAAGACCTGCACAAGAGTTTCGGTCCGCGCACCGTCCTGCGCGGGGTCGGATTCTCCGTCGCCCGGGGCAGCGTCTTCACCGTTCTCGGCCCGAGCGGGGCGGGCAAGTCCGTCCTGCTGAAGTGCCTCGCCAATATCGAGGAACCGGACACGGGAAAAATTTCCTTCGACGGACGCGTCATGGATTTCCGCCGCAAGGACGCGCGCGCCGAGTTTCACCGTCGCTGCAGTTTCCTGTTCCAAGGCAACGCGCTTTTCGACTCGCTCACCGCGCTGGAGAACGTGGCGCTCCCGCTCGAGCAAACCACGGCGCTCTCGCGGTCCGAGATCCGCAAACGCTCTTTGGATGCGCTGAAACAGTTGGAGTTGGAGGATCACGAGGATCACTATCCGAGCATGCTTTCGGGCGGGATGCAGAAGCGCCTCGCGCTGGCCCGCGCCATCGTGACCCGTCCCGAAATGGTGTTTTTCGACGAGCCCACGGCGGGCCTCGACCCCCTCCGGCGCAACGCCGTGTTCGCCATGATCGCCAAATACCAGAAGGTCTTCGGTTTTACCGCGCTCATCGTCACGCACGACGTGCCCGAGGCCCTGGAGGCCAGTTCGGTCGTGGCCTTGCTGTACCAAGGCGGGATTTGTTTTTGCGGAACCCCCGCCGAATTTTCCGCTTCGGATCATCCGGTGGTTGCTTCTTTCCGCGACAGCTCCGATGCTTTGCGTGCCACGCTCGCCGCCGTGCGCCGGGGCGAAGAAGTGATTTCAGACGAAGAACCATGACAGACAAACGACTGGAATTCGGTGTGGGGCTGTTTGTCCTCCTCGGGCTTGCCGCGGTTGTCTACCTCACGGTCAAACTCGGCACGGGGTCTTTCGTCGCGGCGGATACTTATCCACTGGAAGCGCGCTTCGCCAACACCGGCGGACTGAACAAAGGGAGCACCGTGATGCTTGGCGGAGTGACCGTCGGGCGCGTCGAAGGCATACGTCTCGACCCGGCGGATTTCAGCGCCATCGTCGACATGAGCATCATGAGAGAGGTCCAACTCCCCGCCGACACCATGGCTTCGATCAAAACCTCGGGTCTGATCGGAGACAAATTTGTTGCTTTGGCGCCCGGAGCCGAAGAGTCTTTTCTCAAACCTTCCGAACGAATCGTCATGACCGAGTCAGCTGTCGAACTTGAGTCGCTCATCAGCAAAATGGCCTTCGGCAGCGTCAAGGAAGACGAGGAAACATCGTCCGGCGAAGCGCCAAGCGCCGCTGCCGCAAATTCCGAACCGTGATGACTCTCAAAAAAATGGTGCTCTTTCTCGCGTCGGCAGCGGTGTCCTTCCAGGCCTTCGCTGCCGGCGACCCGGAGTCCACTCTGCGAGAGGCAATGCAAGAAGCCGTCACCGTGGCCAATGCCTCGGCGGGCGGCCGCGCCTTGGCGGACAAATTGCAACCGCTCCTCGAGCGGCGCGTTTGCTTCGAATCCATGACACGCCGTGCCATCGGCCCCGGTTGGCGTGAGTTTTCCCCGGCCCAGCAAGCCGAGGCGACCCGGCTTTTCACCAAGCTGATCATCCGCAGCTACAGCAACAAGTTCACCCCGGGAGAGGAACCGGAAGTGAAATATCTCAAGGGCTCCTCGCAGGGACCGGACAAGATCGAGATCCCCACCTCGATGCTCTACAAAGGCAGCCGCTACAGCATCGTCTACCGCATGGAAAACCGCGGCAAATGGCTGATCACCGACATCTTGGTGGAAGGCGTCAGCCTCATTGCCAATTACCGGGCGCAGTTCAACGAACTTTTCAAAAGGGGCGGCGTGAACGCGGTGATGGATTCGCTGAAAAAGTCCGTCGCCGACACGTGATCATGCGTATTTTTTGTCTCCTCGCTTGCGCGAGCGTTTTGCTTCTCGGTGGCTGTGCCGGCAAAGGCCGTGTCACGGAAGGCGAGCAGCCTGCTCCAACAGGCAAGGGCGCGCAGGCCGCAAGCGATGGCAAGGCCGTGGCGGGCGCGTCCGACGACGACTGGGATGATGTGGCCGAGGTAAAAGTGTCCGATCCGATCGAACCCGTGAATCGCGGCGTGTTTTGGTTCAATCACCAACTCTACCGATACGTGGCCAAGCCTTTCTCCGCCGCCTACAGATTCGTTTTTCCGGAAATCGTCCGCAAAGGCATAGGCAACGCTTATGACAATGTCCGCTTTCCTGTGCGTTTCGTGAACCACACGCTCCAGGGGCGCCTCGACCGCACGGCCCAGGAGACCGGGCGATTCGTGGTCAACACCACCGCCGGGGTCGGGGGCCTGATGAAGCCGGCGGACAAGATCCCTGCGCTCGCCGATGTGCCCAAGGCCGACACCGGCCAGACCTTCGCCAAATGGGGCGTTCCCCACGGTCCGTATCTTGTTTTTCCCGTGCTCGGTCCGACCAGTTGCCGCGATCTGGTCGGCACGGCCGGCGATACCGCCCTCAATCCCGTTGCTTGGCTGGGATTCCTCTTCGGCGGCGCGGGGTGGACGACCGCGGTCTCCGCTCCCTCCGGCGCCCATGGCGTGCCCGATCAGATGGACCGCTACGACGCGGCGACCAAAGACTCGCTCGATCCCTACATCGCGGCGCGCACCAGCTACATCCAATACCGCGAGGCGCAGAAGAAGAAGTAGGGCCGGCCCGGAATCATTCGGCCGGCGCCGACTCCGCCAGCATTTTGTCGGCGAGCAACACGTCCTCGTGCGAGGCGCGGCGGCGCTGGTATTTGCGCCACAAAATATCGCGCAATTCCGCGAGATCCGATCGCTCCGGCTTTTCGTGATAGGTCCAGTCCTCTTCGTGTTTCAGTTTGGACTGCAGCTTCCATCGCCCCTGATTCTTGACCGCGCGAACCTCCCGCTTTTCTCCTTCTTCGGTCCGATGGGTCCAAGCGTGCAGGTTGCGCATGAAAACATTGAGGGCGGTCCGCCATTTTTTGGCAAGGGGATTGACGCTCCATCCGCGAAGTCCTAGAAGTGCGGTCAGTTCTTTTGCATGATCAACATCCGGCCTCGGCCGGGTGAGACCGACCAGCAAGCCAAGGGAAGGCCGTGAGATCCGGCCACAGTTGCGCTGCGGTATCCGGTAACAATCCTCCATTCCGCGCAAGCGGAAGCAAAGCCAGCCCGGTTTTATCCGGGTGAAGGCGAGGGGAGAGGCGGGCGCTTCGGCGTTCACAAACCGGGAGTCCGAATACCTTTCTTGCCGGTCCTCGACGCGCGCGCGGCCGGGTGGCCGCGGGCGAAAAAACTTCATCGCAAAAATGAAGCGTGCGGGAGTGGTCTCTGCTGCACGTTTTTCCTCGGAAGCGTCATCAGGGTCTCTCTTGCCACCAGAAACAAGAAAGACAACTGATGAAAAAAACACTCCTGGCCCTGCTCCTCGCAGCGCCCCTCACGTCGTGGTCCTCGCTGATCACGGTCAACTCCTTCGGCGATATCCAATACTGGACCGGCACCGGCACAAACAGCGCCGCGCTGATCCTGGAGTTCGGGGGTCCCTCGACGCCGGTATCGGTCGCGTGGGGTTATCGTTGGAACGGGTCTTCTACCGCGGCATCGATGTTGTTCGCGCTCGCCGGGACGATCACGGTGACCGGAACCAATGCGCCGTCGCCCCTTACGGGTTCGGATCCGAGACTATCGGTCGATGCCAGTTTCTTCTCCGACTACGGCGGTTATTTCGTCAACAGCATCTCCTACGATCAAAGCGGTCTGCCGGTGCCGTGGAGCCAAACAACGCGGGTGATCGAGGATGCCTACTTCGTCGACGGAACGTATCCCACGCTCTATTCGCTCAGCAGTGCCGGGCTCTGGGGCGGCTCATTTGCCCAGGCGCAAGTGGGCATGTCCGAGATCTCGCTGACCAACGGAGTGTGGATCGGTTTTGTGCAGAGCGACGGCGCCGAAGACCCCCGCACTTTTGCGCAGCCGGTGGCAGCGGTTCCCGAGCCTCGGACTGCCGCGCTGCTCGTTCTGGGTGCCGCCTGTGCCCTTCTATGCAGAAAGCTGACCTCCCACTCGTGAGAACCCGCGCGAGCAAAGCGGCCTTCTCCATGGTCGAACTCCTCGTCGCCGTGGCGGTGATCATTGTGCTTGCCGCCGTGGCGGTGCCGGCGGGGGTTTCGGTGATGAGGACATCTTCGCTCGCCGTCTCGGCAGGCAATATCCGGCAATTGGCCGCCGGGGGTGCCGCTTACCTCGGCGAGAACAACTACCGGTTCTGGCCTTTCTTGCAAAAGGGCGCAGACGGCGATGTGTGGTGGTTCGGGCTGGAACCGGCCTCGAGCAAGGGCAAGCCGGAGGGTGAGCGCGAAATCGATATGACCAAAGGGCCTCTGGCGAACTATTTGCCGAGGCGCATGATGCCTGACCCGAGCTTGCGAACGAGCGGAAAACCCTTCAAGCCGAAGTACAAGTTCGGCTATATCGGCGCGGGTTACAACGCGGTCATAGCCAATGGCTGGGTCACTGGAACAAGCCCGAAGGCAAAAAAGCCCCTCCGCTATTGGGATCTGACCAACCCGTCCTCCACGGTCGTCTTCGCCACATCGGCCCAAGTATACCCTTTCGATAAAAATTACATCGAGGAATTCTACGGAATCGACGAGCGCCAAGTCACTGTTCACTTCCGTCACAATGGGCAGGCCATGGTGTCTTTTGCCGACGGCTCCGCTGGTTTTATCCCCATGGATCCTTCGACCCGTGACGCCTCCGCTCCTCAGGCCAACATCGGGCGTTTCGCTCCTAAGGGCAGCTTCAAATACCTCAAGTGAACCTGCGTCATGCCCGCCTTTGCGGTTGACTTGAACGGTGCAGGGGAAACTATCTCCCTCCACCCAAACCACAGAAAAGCCATGAGATTCGACACCCTATGCCTTCACGGGGGACAGCAACCCGATCCGACCACGCTCTCCCGCGCGGTGCCCGTCTACCGCACCAGCTCGTTCGTTTTCAAGAGCACCGAGCATGCGGCGAACCTCTTTGCCCTCAAGGAACTGGGCAACATCTACACACGGCTGATGAATCCTACCACCGATGTGTTGGAGAAACGCGTCGCCTTGCTTGAAGGCGCGCCGGAAATGGGAGGCTTGGGGGTCGCCTCGGGAACGGCCGGCGTCTTTTACTCGATCATCAACCTGGCCTCGGCCGGCGACAACATCGTCAGCGCGCGCAATCTCTACGGCGGCACCTACACGCAATTCAACGACATCCTTCCCTCCCTCGGCATCAAGGTGAAATTCGTCGATTCGAACGATCCGCAAAATTTCGCCAAGGCGATCGACGGCAAAACGCGCGCGCTTTTCGTCGAGACCGTCTCGAATCCGGCCCTCGAAGTGGTCGATCTCGAGAAGGTGGCCAAGGTCGCGCATGACCACGGGATTCCGTTGATTGTCGACGCCACTTTCTCCACGCCGTATCTGACCAAGCCGCTCGATTTCGGGGCGGACATCGTTGTGCACTCCCTGACCAAATGGTTCGGCGGGCACGGCACCGGCATCGGCGGCGTCGTGGTGGACAGCGGACGTTTCAACTGGGGCGCGGGGAAACATCCGCTCTACGACAATCCGGATACCAGCTACCACGGGCTCCGCTGGGGCCACGATCTGCCTGCGCCGCTCGCGCCGCTTGCTTTCATTCTCCGCATGCGCACCGTGCCGCTGCGCAACTTGGGAGCCTGCATCGCACCGGACAATTCGTGGTTCTTCCTGCAAGGCATCGAAACGCTGCCCCTCCGCATGGAGAAGCACTGCGCCAACGCGCTGGTCATTGCCGAGCACCTCAAGAAACACAAGGACGTCGAATGGGTCCGTTTCCCGGGCCTCAAGGGCGATCCCTATTACGACCTGAACAAAAAGTATCTCCACGGCAAGGGGGGATCGATGGTCGTTTTCGGGATCAAGGGCGGCGCGGCGGCCGGCAAGAAATTCATCGAGTCGCTCAAGATCTTCTCGCATCTCGCCAATGTCGGCGATGCCAAGAGCCTGGCCATTCATCCGGCCACCACGACCCATTCCCAACTCAACGAGGATCAGCAACGCGGCGCGGGCATCGCGCCGGAGCTGATCCGCCTCTCCATCGGCATCGAGGATCCGGCCGACCTGATCGAGGACATCGACCAGGCCTTGGCCGCGGCGAAATAGCGACACGACCATGAGCAAAAGCGTCGGCGAGGTCGAAACGCAGTTTTTGACCTTCGGCAGCGCGGACGAGCCCTTCGTCACCGCGGGCGGGGACTCTTTGCCCGGCGTGACCATCGCCTACGAGACTTACGGCGAGCTGAATGCGGACCGGAGCAACGCCGTCCTGCTTTTCCACGCCCTGAGTGGCAGCCAGCACGCCGCGGGTACGAACAAGGCGGTGCCCGGCACGGACCATCGTTGGACCGACGAACTGCATGCCGGGTGGTGGGACGGTTTCATCGGCCCGGGCCGTGCGCTCGATACGAAGAAGTATTTTGTCATCTGCGCCAATTATCTGGGAGGTTGCTATGGCACGACCGGACCGGCTTCGATCAA
>JAFMJK010000057.1 GCA_017853515.1 Chthoniobacterales bacterium
CGGTATGACGCGCGCCTTCGCGCAGAATTTTGACCACGCGCACGCGCGCTTTTCCGTAACGATGGGAGGACAATTTCATGGCTGACTGCATATCTCGCCCCAAAGCGAAAGAGAAACAACTTTCCACAGCCTCTTCGTTGCCTCGGGCGCGTTTGAAGGTCATGTCGCCTGCGTGAGAGAGCATCCGAGATACCACGAGGCTCCGGCAGCAGACCGCGGATAATGGCCGGCTTTGCACGAATTTTACCGTTCCGGCATCGATGTTACTCTCATCGATGGGAACCTGAGATTGGGCGCTTCCCAGCGCGCGGAGGAGCTTGCCGGCTTCATGCACCTGGTCGAAGGAGTGCGCGCGAGCCGGAAAGCGCCGCGAGGAACTCGCGACAATCGGCGACGCCTGCGCGCTTTAGCTCAGGGCGCGAATTTGAAGAACCTATCGGCGGTTTGCTCGGTATCCGCGGAAACTTTATCGAGAGGTTCACCGCGCAATCCGGCGATTTTGTCGGCGGTGAACTTCACGTGGGCGGGTTCGCAGGTCTTGCCGCGGAACGGAACCGGGGCGAGATACGGACAATCGGTTTCGACCATGTAGCGGTCGGACGCGACGGATCTGGCGGTCTCTTGCACGAGCGCGGCATTCTTGAACGTGACGATGCCGGTGAAAGAGACGAGGTGGCCCATCGACGCAATCTCGGCCGCAGCTTCGGGCGAGCCGCCGAAGCAATGAAAAACCCCGCGAACCTTTCCGGTGTATGGACGGAGGAGGTCGAGCGTGTCTTCCCACGCGTCGCGCTGATGAATAACGACGTTGCGTCCGAGTTCCACGGCGAGGTCGAGCTGGGCTCGGAACGCTTCGACTTGCGCGGACTTCATCGCGCCGTCGGCAATTTCCGCTTGGGTGGCCTCGGCCGTCCCGGCCTGCAAGGCACCAAAGACACCCTTGTCCCTCTTGGCCAATTCGCGGCTGGGCAGATGATGGTAATCCATCCCGGTTTCCCCGATGGCGACGACCTTGGGATGCCGGGCCAGCGCGGGAAGTTCCGCGAGAAAATCCATCGCGCCCTCGTCGAGAACGTTGCATGGATGCAGTCCGACGACTGCGTAAACGTTGTCGTATTTCTCGGCGATGGCCAGCGACTTGCGGCAACTGGCGCGATCGATGCCTATGGTGATGATGCGGTGCACGCCGGCTTCGCGGGCGCGGGCGATGACGACGTCCAGTTGTCCGTCGAACTCGGGGAAGTCGAGATGCGCGTGGGTGTCGGTGAGCACGGCTGCTACCAACGGACGACGGACGAGGCCCAAGTCAACCCGCCGCCGAAAACAACCATGAGGATATGGTCGCCGCGCCCGATGCGTCCGCTGCGCTGGGCCTCGTCGAGGGCAATGGCCACGGCGGCGGCGGAGGTGTTCCCGTAGGACTCGAGATTGACGAAGAAGCGCTCCATCGGAACACCGAGTTTGTCCGCGATCGTCTCGATGATGCGCAGGTTGGCCTGGTGCGGAATGAAGCACTCGATGTCGTCGGGCGTCAGGCCGGCGCGCTTGATGGCCTCTTTCGCCGCGGCCATCATGGTCTGCACGGCATGGCGGTAAACCTCGCGTCCGGCCATTTTCATGGTGTTCGTCTTCTGGCCGATGTTCTCCGCGGTGAGAGGATTGCGCGATCCCCCGCCGGGAACGTTGAGGATCTCGTCGAGGGAACCGTTGCTGCCGGAGTAGGCGGAAAGAATTTCCCCGGTCCCTTCCGCGGCCGGTTGCAAGACGGCGGCGCCGGCGCCGTCGCCGAAGAGCACGCAGGTGTTGCGGTCGGTCCAATCGATGATGGCGCTGAGTTTGTCCGCCCCGATGACGAGCGCTTTTTCGGCCGAGCCGGTGGCGATGAACTGGCGGGCCAATTCCATGCCGTAGAGGAAGCCGGAGCATGCGGCGGAAACGTCGAAACAGGTGGCCTTCGGGGCGCCGAGGGCTTTTTGCACGAAACATGCGGTGGCCGGGAAGGCCATGTCGGGGGTGACGGTGGCCACGATGATGAGGTCGAGGTCCTCGGCTTTGACTCCGGCATTTTCCAACGCGTCGCGGCCGGCCTTGATGGCTAGGTCGCTCGTCGCCTCGTCCTCCGCGGCGATGCGGCGCTGCTTGATGCCCGTGCGCCCGGTGATCCATTCGTCCGACGTATCGACCATGCGCTGCAGGTCCTCGTTGGTGAGGATTTTTTCCGGAAGATATTTGCCGGTGCCCGTGATGGCGACGGAACGTAGGGTTTTGGCACTCATTCGCGGGCGTAGAAAGCGGCAAGTTCCTCGACGATGCGGGGATTGATGCGGGTCTGGATGGATTCGAGGGCGACGCGGATGGCGTTCTTGATCGCTTTGGCGCTGCTCGAACCGTGGGCGATGATGCAGATCCCGTCGACGCCGAGGAGCGGGCTTCCGCCGTATTCCTCGTAGTTGGTGCGCTTCTTCAGTTTGCGGAAGGCACCCTGCATGAGATACGCGCCGGCCATGCGTATGGGGGAGCGTTTGATTTCGTTTTTCAACCAGTGAAAGACGGCCTCGGCGGTGGCCTCGCAGGATTTGAGGACGACGTTGCCGGTGAAGCCGTCGCACAGGACGACTTCGACGGGATTCTGGAAGAGGTCGTGTCCCTCGATGTTGCCCCGGAAGTTGAGACCGCTCGACTTGAGGAGTTTGAAGATGTCCTTGGTGAATTCGCTGCCTTTGACGTCCTCCCCGCCGATGGACATGAGCCCGATGGCCGGATTCTTGTAGCCGAGCACGTAGCGCGAGAAGACCGCGCCCATGATGGCGTATTGCAGCATGTGCTCGGGGCGTGCATCGGTGTTGGCTCCGGCGTCGATGAGCACACAAAGGTTGGTCTCGGTCGGCAGCAACGCGGCGATGCCGGGGCGATCGACGCCTTCGAGGGTGCGGAGCTTGATCGTCGTGGCCGCGACTGCCGCACCGGTATGGCCCGCGCTGACCACGGCGTCGGCCTGACCGTGTTTGATCAGATCGACCGCACGGGAAATGGAAGAATCCTTTTTGCGGCGCACGCCCTCGACCGCCGTCTCCGACATCTCCACCACCTGCGTGGTGTGGACGATCTCGATGCGCGGGTCGTCGCAGTTGTGCTTGGCCAACTCGGCTCGAATGCGATCGGTGTCGCCGACGAGAAAGAGTTTTTCGAGGTTGCGGAATTCGCGTATGGCCAAGACCGCACCGGCCACGCAGGCCTGCGGGGCGTAGTCGCCGCCCATGGCATCGAGCGCAACCCTCATAGGCGAGTTGGCGGGCGCGTCAGGCCGCGCCGACGGACAGGACTTGGCGGCCTTTGTAATATCCGCACGCCGGGCAAGCCGTGTGGGAGGGGGCTTTGGCGCCGCATTGGGCGCAGGTGCCGAGCTTGCCGGCGCGCCAGCGGTTGGCGGCCTTACGCGTGCGGAGGCGCATCTTGGAGACTTTGCGTTTGGGAACTGGCATAAAAGATTAGCGTTTGAGTTTGAGCTTATCCAACTGGTCCCAAGCGGATTCCTTAGACTCCTGCGTGCCGCCGCCGGACGCGTCCGGACGTTGGTAGGGACAAGAATGGCCGTTATTTAGATCACAACGCGGATGGTTTGGCAAAGCCAATAAAAGCTCCTCCCGGACAGAAGGTGTGAGGTCGACCAACTCCCGGCCGTCGATCTGGACTTGGGCGGCGAAGGGCTCGACTTCGGCTTCGTAGACAAACGGCTGCAGGCAAGCCACACAGGTCATCTCGACAGGGGCGGCGACCCGTCCCGTGGCGAAGACCCCGCCGCCGGAGAGGCCCACGTCCAAGGCATACCGGACCGGACCGGCCGGCTTGGCCCCGATGGCGCCGAGATCGAGACACCCGGCATCCTCCTCGCCCTCGAGGTGCTGCCCTTCGGGCGGGATTTGCTTGAGATGGACGGCGATCATCGGGCTTTGCCGAATTTATGCCGCAACGCCTCCGCGACGGGAGCCGGCACCACGCCGGACACATCCCCGCCGAGCCGGGCAACTTCCTTCACGATGCGGCTGCTGATGTAGCTGTAATCCTCCTTCGGCATGAGGAAGATGGTCTCGACGTCCGGCGCCAGGCGGCGGTTCATCAGGGCCATCTGGAATTCGAATTCGAAATCGGACACCGCCCGCAATCCGCGGATGACCGCCGCCGCTTTCTCCTCTTTGACGAAATCGACGAGCAGCCCGTCGAACTGCTTGACCGAAAGCCGCGTCTCGCCGGGCACAGAAGCCCGGATCAAATCAAGGCGCTCCGCCATGGGAAAAAGCGGGCTTTTGCCCTCGCTCGGCGCCACGGCGACGATCACTTCATCGAACAAACGCAGCGCGCGGCCGATGACGTCGATATGGCCGAACGTCACCGGGTCGAAGCTTCCGGGATAGATCGCGCGCTTCATGGATCATTCCCACTCGATGGTGGCGGGAGGCTTGCTCGAGATGTCATAGCACACCCGGTTGACGCCGCGCACCTCGTTGATGATGCGGCCGGAAAGCCGGGCGAGCAAATCGTAGGGCAACCTCACCCAATCGGCGGTCATGCCGTCGCGGCTTTCCACCGCGCGCAAGGCCACCGTGTTTTCGAAGGTGCGCTCGTCGCCCATCACGCCGACCGACCGCACGGGCAGCAGGACGGCGAAGGACTGCCAGACGCGGCCATACCAACCGGAAGAGACCATTTCATCCTGCACGATGGCGTCCGCTTCCTGCAAAACGCGCACGCGCTCGCGCGTCACCGCGCCGAGGATGCGCACGGCGAGGCCCGGACCGGGGAAAGGTTGGCGATGGACGATTTCGCGCGGCAGACCGAGCTGCAACCCGACCTCGCGCACCTCGTCCTTGAAAAGTTGGCGCAGGGGTTCGACCAGCTTGAGCTTCATGCGCTTGGGCAGGCCGCCGACATTGTGGTGGCTCTTGATGAGCGAGGCCGGATTGCCCGCGATGGGCACGCTCTCGATCACGTCGGGATAAAGCGTCCCCTGCGCGAGAAACTTGTACGGTCGCCCCTTGCGTTCGCGGGCCAGCGACTTGGCTGCGCGCTCGAACACGCGGACAAACTCGTTGCCGATGATCTTGCGCTTGCGCTCGGGATCCGTCACCCCGCGGAGCAGCCCGAGAAACTTCGCCGAGGCGTCGATGATGCGCACGTCCATGTGGAAGTGGCGCCCGAAAATCTCGCGCACCCACTCGCGCTCGCCCGCGCGCAGGAGCCCGTTGTCGACGAAGATGCAGGTGAGTTGCTTGCCGATCGCCTTGTGCAGCAGCGCGGCGGCCACGGAAGAATCGACGCCCCCGCTCAACCCGAGAACCACGCGATCCTCGCCCACCTGCGCGCGGATTTCCTCGCAGGCCCGTTCGATGAAGACACCCGGCGTCCAATCCGGACGGCAGCGGCACACGCCAAGCAGGAAGTTTTCGATGATCTCGGAACCGCGCGGGGTGTGGGAGACCTCGGGATGGAATTGCAAACCGTAGAAACCGCGCTTCATGTCGGCCACGGCAGCGGCCTGGGAATTTTCCGTCGTGCCGATGGCGACGAAACCGCGCGGCAATTTGGTCACCTTGTCGCCGTGGCTGTTCCACACCTCGAGCTTGCGCGGCAATCCGGCAAAGAGACGTCCGGCGCGCGTGACGGAAAGTTTGCCCGGACCGAACTCGCGGCGTTTGGAGGACTCGACCGCGCCGCCGAGATCGCGCGCCAGCAATTGCATGCCGTAGCAAATACCGAGAATGGGCAGGCCGAGTTTGTAGATGTCACGATCGACGCGCGGCGCGCCCTTGGCGTAAACACTGGCCGGGCCGCCGGAAAAAATGATGCCTTGCGCCCCGCCGCGCCGGATTTCCTCCGCGGTGGTGTCATGCGGGAGAATTTCCGAATAAACGCGGCACTCGCGGATGCGGCGCGCGATGACCTGGGTGTATTGCGACCCGAAGTCGAGAATGGCGATCTTCGACGTCAGCGGCGCATCGGCAGTGCGACGGCTCACGTTCAGTCGTAGTAAGACCCGAAGGAGTCGGCGGTCTGGTTCGGTGCGGTCAGGCGGCCTTGCCCGGTGATGCCTTCGTCGAATTTCGTGGTGACGTCGCTACCCACCTCCTCCATGGCGGTGCAAGCGGATACGGCGAGAACAACGGCCGCGGCGAACAAAGGAAACAGGTATTTGCAGTTCATTTCGGCTTTGGTTTGCCTGCACATATTAAGGTCTCGCGGCGGGCCCGGCAAGGAGCAACGCCTTCACAGCCTTGTCGAATTTTCCGTAAACCCCGCGCGCCCACGAGCCACCGGCCGCGTCCGTGTAGTGGACACCGTCGCCGCCCGTCCGGCCGGACCGGTAAGCCCCGGTGATGCCGCGCGAGTTGATGGTGTAAAAACCCGACTTGCGCGAGGCCTCGTTGATCCAGCTATCCACCTCGTCGTGGACGCGCGGCGGATACTTGGATGAAGCGGGGGGGAGCACCCAAAAGATGGTCACCGCGGGATTGCCGCGCCTCAGTTCCTTGATGAAGTCCGCAATGATCCGGCGATAGCTCGCGGCATCGGGGCGTCCGGTCGCGGCGAGCGCGTCCATCCAGTTGGTCCCCTGCTGCACGATGACGATTTCGGGACGGTAATGGCCGAGGAGCGTGCGCACTTTCGGCGTTTTGACCGGCCGCGGCCGCACGCCGTTTTGGTATTCGAGGAGCATGGGCTTGCCGCCCGGCGTGGTCTGGCGGTAACCGCAATTCGTCACAAAGTCGCCGCTCAGCCAGTCTTCGGGCGAAGACCCGCAAGACGCGAAGATGGCGACTTGCCGCGACCCGTATTTTTTCAGCAACAGGCTCTCCATCACGTCGCCGAATCCGCCGACCGAGAGCGAATCGCCGATGAGCATGACCTTGATCGGAATGCGGGTGCCGTCCGGCGCGGCGGCCAAGGGCGAAAGAATGGAGGCGGCCACCGCGATGAAAACGCCGGGAACCCTCACAAATGGAGAGCCAGCTTGGCGTGATCCTCTTCGGGAATGAAGCGGTCGAGCAGGAGGAATCGCGGGTCGTCCTTGGCTTTCAGGGTGGCCCACGGCGTTTCGTCCACCGGGCGCAGACGCAGGATGCGTTTCTGGCCGGTGCTGAAGCGGTGCATCGACTGGCGTTTGCCGGCGATGTGCGCGGCGTGCAAAACGACAAGGTGCGTTCCGTCGAATTTGCCCTTGAGCACTTGGTGCACGCGGTAGACGAAAGCGACGAGCGAATCGTTGTAGGGCGCGATTTCCTCGTGGCGGAAAGGCGGGTTGATCCGTTCCAGCGAGCACTGCACGACCAGCCGGCTCGCGTGGTCATCGGGCGCTTCGGCGCCGGTTTCCCCGTTCGAGACCAAGTATGTCTCCCCGGCATCCAACGGCCGCGCGGAGAGGTCCTGCTCGACAAGGTTGTGCACTTTTTGCGCCCACAAATTCATGTCCTCGCCGAAGAAATGCTGCTTGTCGGGCTGCAGATTGCGGTAGGGATATTCGATCAAGTCGCGGCTATCGATCACGGTCATGGCCGGGCCGGCCATCGCGTGGAGACACTCCACCAACGTGTCCTGCACGGCCACCGGCGTGTTGCCGCAGGTCGGCGGCGCCACCCAGTAAAGACGGCGCACCGGAGGATTGGCCTGACCGATGAGAGAAAGAAACGGCGTGACGAAAGGTCCGAGCGCATCGCCGTTGCGCGAGCCGCCCCGTCCTTTGAGCAGGTCGAACAAGTTGTTGCCGAGCTGCACGATGAGAATCTCGGGGTGCGTCGCGGGAAGGAGGTTTTCGATCTTGGGCACCGGATATTTCGAAGGACGGTGGCCGCGCCGCATGCCATAGGTGTCCTGCAAGGAAACGGGACCCTCGGGCGCCGTTTCGATCGTCCAGAAACCGCAGCGCGACTGCGCTTTGGCGAAACTTTTCAGCAACGTCCACGAGAGCGGGTGCGTGCCGCACGCCATGTAGGTGTTGACGTTGGGAACACCCGCCGCGCGGAACAACCCGTCGAGGCACGAGCCGAAACCGCACAGCGCCATCGAATCGCCGAGGATCAAGACGGAATTGAGGCGCGTCCGGGAAGACGCGAGGGCTCGGGATGCCCCCAAGGCCGGAGCGAGGGCGGCCGCACCCAGCAGCCTGAGGAATCGGCGACGGGGCCAGAGCACGGCATCGCTGTCCGGTGGATTAAGCAATGCCCGCGTCAACTACTTCAAAGGAGAAAGCTTATCCAGAAAAAAATCTAAGGTTTTACTTTTGTTTTCGCCTCGTTCAGAAGCTTCTCCCGCATGCGCACAGGCCAATCATACCGGTTCCGTCGGGCAAGGTGCGCGGCGTTGTCCCCGGTTCTCCTTGCAACACTCGCGGCCCACACTCTCGCGCAGAGTGCCGTGACCAACTTCACCGCGAGCAAGGACCTTCTTTTGTCCACCAAAACGCCGCTTGGCGAAGCCACCGTGACGATTCCCGCCGGCGCAGCCATCACGAACTACGAAGTGCAAGGCGAGCAGGTGAAAATCCGGCAAGGCGCATTCACTGCGGTGGTCGCCTTGGCCGACGTGCAAACGCCCCCTACTCCCGCGCCGTCTCCCGAGGCCTCGCCAACCCCGACGCCCGAAGCGACCCCCGCTTCAACCCCAACTCCCGAACCGGAACCGTCCGCCACCGCGGCACCCGACCCGTCGCCGGCCAGCAGCGCGGCCGGGCTGGACAGCCTGCCGGATTGGTTGATGCCCGCGGCTTTCGGCGCACTGGTTGCCTACGCCCTTTTCGCCACCATCGCGTTGCTCCGCCCGCGCGGCCGCCGGAGGTCCATCGCCACCGGGCGCGAACGCCACGCGAAAGATGCGCCGGTCGTGGCACTTCCTTCGCAAGGCAAGGCCAAGCCCGCCGTGATGGCCGCAGACGGCCGTGCTATCGCCTGCCCGCTCTGCGGGAAAAACATCCCGCTCGAGAAAGTTTCCAAAGGCCGCAACTCCTGCCCCTCGTGCCACGGGGCGTTCGTCGGCGAGTAGAACTTCAAGCTCCGGGCCGCGTCCCCATTTGCGAGGCCGTTTTGGCCGCCGCCTCGCGCAAACTGGTCTCGTATTCGGGCTGCAGATCGTTGCTGAACAGCAACACGCGGCCCTCGCCGGTCGATGCGTTGACCAGCAGATGCGCGCTCACCGCCTGACCCGGCCAGACAAGCGATTTGCCCGCGGCGTCCTCGTGCGGCGGCGCGCCGTAACCCGAGGCGAGCGCCTCCCGCAAGATCGTCGTCTGCCGGTTGTCCGGCGTGGAAAAACTCACGGCGTAGAATTTTCCGTTGAGAAAATAGTAGACCACATCGCGCGCCACGAGTCCCCCGAGGACCAGCGACTCCTCCTCGCGCAGGTAAAGCGCGACCGGATCGCCCGGCACCGAGGCACCATCGACCTCTTCGAGTTGCCAGGATTTTTTCGCCTCGTCCAGCGTCGCGCCGAAAGGCACGCCCCCGAAGGCTCTGGCCCGGTCGGGAAAAGTGTCGACCGGCGTGTCCTGCGCTTGCGCCGCGGACAAAGCGAGCGCGGCGAAAAGAAATGCGCGGATACCGAGGCGGCGCACGCTCATGCCAATTTTGCGTGGGAACCGTCGCAGAACGGAGGCTTCGCCGTCTGCTTGCACATGCACCAGGCGACTTTGCGCTTCTCGGTGATTTCAACCTTCACCGGCGAAAACCCTTTGCCCTTGTGCGAGCCGTCGCAAAAAGGCTGCGTGGAGGAATAACCGCACGAACACCACCAGTAAGTTCCGGGTTCCATCTCCTCGACTTTCGGCGACTTGGCGCAGCAATGGGGTTCGTTCATGGGGCAAGTTGTAGAATTGCGGGAAGCACAGGTCAATCGCGGCACGAAAAACGCCCGGGCGCGTGGCCCGGGCGTCTCGGAAGTCGGACGAATCCGGCCGGGTTTACTGGCCGCTCGGCTTGACTGCGTCGACGGCTTTTTCCGCCCCTTCGCGCACGCCGGTGCCCACGGTCTCAACCGCGCCGGTTGTTGTCTTCACAGCTCCTTCTGTTGCTGCGGCACCGGCACTGACCGCGTCGGCAGCCGTGCCAAGCGTCGTGCTCACGGCCTCGCCGGCCGTCTTGACCGTGCCGCCGACTGCGGTTCCCGCCGTGGCCGCGGTTCCTGCCGCGGCGGCCTCGACCGCACCGGTCACGCCCTTGACCGGATTGGGATTGATCAAAGCTTTGGTCGTGTCGACCACCGTCGAACCTGCAGCTTTGGTCGTGTCGACCACCGTGCTGACGGCTTGTTCGCCGGTTTTTACCGTGCCCTCGGCCGCTTCCTTGACCGAGGCGCCGAGGTCCGTGGCGGTCTGCTTCGTCGCGTCGACGGCGGTTTGGCCGGTCTGCTTGGCCGTTTCGGCCGCGGTCTTCTGCGCCGGCGTGGGTGAGGCCGCAGCTTCGGGCGGACGCTTGGCTCCGGCTTGGGCGGAAACGGCAAGGGCCACTGCGCAAATTGCTGTGAGGGTGACTTTGAGCATTAGGAATGTCTTCATAAGTTGAGAGGTAAGTTTGCGCTCCGGGACGCAGGCAGGTCAAGCGCACCGGGAAATACAGGGTATTGTCTGGCGCGGGCGAACGGACAATAGTTGCGCATGGCCAAGTGCGAGCACTGCGGCTTCCCTCACGCCATCCCCGGCTATTGTTCCAACTGCGGGAGCAGCGACCCTTTGCCCAGTCGCAAACTTTTGCGGCTCGCCGTCATCGTTTTCGGCCTGATTATCCTCGCCGCCTTGGGCAGCGTGCCTGTTTCGCTTTACTTCAAGCGGCACGCGGCAACGCGCGACTATCCTGCGGCCTCGCCCGTCCCCTCGCCCGCGGAGAACAGATAAAAAGAGAGCGGGTGACGAGACTCGAACTCGCGACATCTTCCTTGGCAAGGAAGTGCTC
>JAFMJK010000058.1 GCA_017853515.1 Chthoniobacterales bacterium
CCGCACCCCACGGGGTATCCGCTGTGGACGCTTCTCGCGTGGCTTTTCCAGCTTCTCCCCATCGGCAATGCCGCGTGGGAGGTAAACCTTTTCAGCGGTTTCTGCGGCGCGTTGGCCGTGGGGCTCGCGGCCCTGCTTGCTTCGAGCATGCTGCGTTGGATGATGCCCGCCTGGGGCGGCAAAGAGAGCAACCGGGTCTGCGCGGTCATCGCGGCCGCCTTCGCCCTGCTCTTTGCGTTCAGTTTTTCATTCTGGACCCAGGCCGTCATCGCTGAGGTTTATACCCTGCACGGGCTGCTCGTCGGATTGTTCCTGCTCTCCCTCTACTGGTGGGTGAGGCGGCCGGAGCGCGATCTCCCGATCCTTGCCACGTTCTTCACTTTCGCGCTGTGCATGAGCAATCACCACCTCACGCTCGCGCTGGCGCCTCTGCCCCTGCTTGTCCCTTTGCTCATCCGCCGCTCGGTTTTCTGGGAGGTTCTTGTCGCATCGCTGCTCAGCGCGGCCGTCGTCTATCTCGGGTTCGCTTGGCTCTCCAACGACGGCACCACGTGGTCGACCGCCATGCGGTTTTTTTATTTTGTCATGCTGGCACTCATCGTGCTGCTCGTCTTGCGCTGGAAGCGCACGGATCTGCGCGTCATTTTCCTTGTCCCGCTCGCGGTCATTGTCGGACTTCTGCCTTACGCCTACATGCCGATTGCGTCCTCGACCAATCCGCCGATGAACTGGGGCTACACCCGCACGCCGGAAGGATTCTTTTATTCGATCAACCGCACGCAATACGCCGGCAGCCTGTCCGATCTGGTCGTGCGCACGCTGGGCAAGGCCATGGGCACCGCTCCGGAGAAGCCGCCCGAGCCCGAGGACCCGCAGCGAGTTTCCACCTTGGAGCTTGGACGCGAGTTCAGTGCTTTTTACTGCCGCAAGCTGGTTGAAAACTTCACGCTCTGGTCCCTTTTTGCTTTCGTTGGGGTGATTCTGGCCGTTCTGCGCCTGCCCTTGCGGCAGCGCACCTTTCTTTACCTGCTGCTCATCGGATTCTTCCTCGCGGCCTTCCTCCAGCCTGTTATGGAGCGCACGCAGACGACGATCGATTCGTGGTCTTTGCAGTTTCCTTACCACGGCTACGCCTATCTGCTCTTCGCTTTGATCTGTGCGGCCGGCACCGGATACATTTATGCGCGTCTGCCGGCAAGGCGGCCGGTTCTGGGAAGTTTTGTCTATTTGTTGCCGCTCCTTCCTCTCTGGACCGGCATCCAGAACGCCCCGCTGTGCAGCCAGCGGGACCACTGGTTCGGTTGGGATTACGGCCACGACATGCTCAAGGATTTGCCGCGTGATGCCTTTGTCTTCGGCGGAACCGATCCCGGCCGCTTCGTGCCCACCTACATGATTCTCGGCGAAAGCTTCGTCGATCCCAAGGACCGCAAGGACGCGGAGTTCGACCGGCGCGATCTGGTCATTGTCACGCAGAACGCCCTGGCCGACGCCTTTTACCAGAGATACATCCACGACCATTACGCCCCGGGACGACCGAAGGCGAAGGGTTGGTTCGAACGCTGGCTGGGGCGGGACAAACAGTATCCCGTGGGGGACACGGCGATGCCGAGCGAGCAACAGCTCATGGAGATCGTCAAGAGTGTCAGCATGAACCTGCCCCCGGGCGCGAACCCGCAGGATCCCAATGTCGGCATTCTCTACCACGCGGCCATCGCGCAATGGATCTTCGAGAACAACAAGCACAAGCGCGACTTCTTCATCGAGGAGAGTTTTCCTATGGAGTGGACCTACGCTTATGCCATCCCCAACGGCCTCAGCTACCGCCTCAACAAAGAGCCGCTCGAAACCTTGCCGCCCGGTGTCGTCGAAGAGGACTTCAGGTATTGGAACGCCTACGTCGACCGTTTGCTCGGCAACCCGAACTTCCACGAGGATTTCGACGCGAAGCGGTCTTTCTCCAAGCTGCGCAACTCGACGGGCAACATCTACCGCGCCCGCCGCATGTGGCCGGAGGCCGAACGGGCTTACCGCCAGGCGCTGCAGCTCCATCCGAACAACATGGAGTCGCTCGTCGCGCTCAGCGACATCCTCCGTGCGCAGAAGCGTTGGGACGAAATGGCCGAAATTTGGGACAAAGCCATCGAGGGCGACCCGAACAACCGTTCCTTGTATGATGCTCGCGCACGTGTCACGCGCCTGCGCGAGGCCGACCGCGAAATTGCTTCCCTGCAACAGGAAATCGCCGCCAACCCGCAGAATCCCGAGGTTGTTTCCGCCTTGCTCCGGCTCTACGTAGAGACGGGGCAACCCGATCTCGTCCGCCAGCAGCTTGACCAGTCGGCTGCCGCCTTCGGGGACAATCCCGAATTTCTCAAATTTGCCGTCGACTTCTGCAACGGCAACGGCCAATGGCAGCCCGGTCTGGATTTCGCCCGCAAGCTCTCGGCAAGCATGACCAATGACGCCGGAGTTTTCCTGGCCTTGGCCCGCTTCGAGTTCGCCAACCGCCAGATGCAGCAATTTCTCGACGCCGCTCGCAAAGCGGTGCAACTCGGCGGGATGCAAGCCAAAGCCGCGCTGGCCAACGATCCGATGTATGGGATGGTGCGAGGCACGCCGGAGTTCCAGCAACTGCTCCAGCAGTAGACGCTCAGAAAAACGGGTTGCTCGCTTTTTCTTGTCCGACTGTCGTCATCGGTCCGTGCCCCGGACAGATGATCGTGTCCTCGGGCAACGAGAGAATCTCGTGCTGGATGGTCTGCAATGCCTCCGCGTAGTTTCCGCGAATGCCTCCGGTTGATCCGGCAAAAAGTGCGTCGCCGACGATTGCCGCGCGGATCTTTTTGCCCTCGATGACAAAGGTCGTGCCGCCCGCGCTGTGACCGGGGGTGTGGCGCGTGCGGATGAAATGCCGCCCGGCGTTGAACACTTCGCCCGGACGGAAGGTTTTCGTGCCTCGCACCGGCTCGAACTGCGACGACCACGCATCCACCCCGAGCGCGCCCTGCAGTTCCGCCAGCGCGTGGATGTGGTCCGCGTGGCTGTGGGTCAGAAAAATCCCGGCAACTTCCAGTTGTTCGCGCGCGACAACATCGAGGATCGGGCCAGCCTCGGCCCCGGTGTCGAAAATAGCCGCTCCCCGGCTTTCCGCGTCCCAGAGAACGTAGGCGTTGACCGTCATGCCGCCGAAGGCGGTGGTTACCTGCGCCAAGTTGCGCGGCGCCGGGACTTCGGGCCGGTAGCTTCCGTGAGCCAGGCGGACCAGGGCTTCGGCCCTGAGTCCGAGCGCGGACGCCAGAGCTCGTGCCGCATCTTCCTGGAATCGGCCCTCAAGCAGTGCGCGCACTTGCGCCGCCTCCAGTCCCGCCCGCTTGGCTGCGGTCGTCTCGCCCAGGCCCGTTCCGGCCATTGCCTTGCCGAGCACGTCGGCAAAGTTGTCCTCCAGCGGGATCATGCCAGCCGGGACTTCAGTTGGCGGCGCAGGATGAAATAAAGGGCCACGAACATGCCTATCGAGGAGAGGATCATGACCCAGGCATTGAAGACGAGCACGCTGGCGCGGATGCCGAAGTATTGTTTCTCGGGGCCGAAGAAGACATTGAGGAAGCGGCTCTCGCGGTAGTCGCTTTGCTCCATCTCGGCCTTGTTCACCAAGTCCGTCGTTTTTTGGTTCACGTAAAGGCGCTCGGCGGTCACTGCGCCGCGCGGGGGATTGAGCATCTTCTCCGGCAGCGCTTCACCATCGAGCACTTTGTCCACGCGGCGCAGGCGGCGCTCCACTCCGGCCGCGTTCTCGGCCTGCACGCCCGAGGCGAGCGCGAGCAGTTCCTTCAAATCATCGAGGCGTGTTTCCTGCGACTCCGTGAGGTCCGGTGTGCGTGCCAATCGGTTGATTTCCCGCTGGATCTGCTCCTGTCGCCGGGTGAGGGGATTGAGTTTGGCCTGCGCGTAGACCAGCGCCTCGTAGGACCAGCGCATCGGCATGAACTCGCAAATCAGCGGCACTTGCAGGTTGCTGCGCGGTATGCCGGATTCCGGATTCTGGCTGAACCAGCGGTTGATCGAGTAGACGAAGTCGAGATTGCGGTTCATCTCTTCGTATTTGATCAACGCCCCGCCGAGAATGATCTGGGGAATGAGGACCACGGGGATGATGTTGACCGCCGTTTTCCCCTCGCTGGCCAGACTGGAAATCAGCAGACCGATGGCGATTCCGCTGATCGCGGTGAGAACCATGGCCACGAGGAAAATCCAGAACATGCCGCGCACCTCGAGAATCCAGTTGCCGATGAGAAGGAAAAGCACGCATTGCACGACGGCGAAAAGCGAGAGCGTCAGAACTTTTGCCAGCACATACCACCCGAGGCGGACGTTCAGGTTCCTCTCGCGCTGCAGCACGGGTCTGTCGCGCAGGATGTCGTCCACGCTGTTGGTCAGCCCGAGGAACATGGCGACCACGAGCGCGAGGAAGAGATAGGTCGGGATGTGGAATGACGATGCGAAGTCGTATTTGCCGCTCTCGGAGTAACGCAGCACGCTGCCGATGAGCGCCGCGAGCAGCGGCGCCTCCACCATGGTGGCGAGCACGTTGGCCCGGTTGCGCAGCTTGCTGATGAACGCGCGCCCGAGCAGCGTTCTGAATTGCATCGACTCGCCCCGCGCCATCCCCCGCCAAGAGCGACGCGTTTCCCCCGGCGCCGTCGCGGCATCCGACGTTGCGGTGTCGGTCGAGGGTTGGCGCACCTCCCTCATCAGTCGCCATGCCTCGTATTTGTCCCTCCAGAAATCCGGCGAGTAACGGCGCACCGGCACGAGTTGTCCGCGGTCGTTTTCTTCGTAGATCACATCGCCGCTCAAATCGCGCAGGGGTGTTTCCAGAACATCGAAGATGAATTCCGGCCGTGTGGTCCCGCACGCCGGGCAACCGCCCAGCGGCGTGCCGAAGTGCTGCTGGTGCTCGGCCTCGGCGAAGTAGGAAAGCATCTCGGCCGGCGTGCCGAAGAAGACCATGCGTCCGCCGCGGTCGAGCAACAGGGCCTTGTCGAACATCTGGAAAATCTTCGAGCTCGGTTGGTGGATGGTCACCACGACGATGTTGTTGTGGGCCATGGCATGGATGATTTCCATGACATGCTCGGAGTCTTTGGACGAGAGGCCGGAAGTCGGTTCGTCGAAGAGATAAATGTCGGCCGAGCCGATCATATCGAGCCCTATGTTCAGTCGCTTGCGCTCGCCGCCGCTCAGGGTTTTTCGCTGCGTCGCCCCGACCACGCTGTCGCGGCGTTCGTTCAGGCCCAGTTCGGCCAGCTTCCCGTCGATGCGCCTGCGCCGCTCGCGGCGGGAGAGGTAGGGCGAGCGGATGGCCGCGGCAAACTCGAGGTTTTCCCCGATGGTCAGGTGCTCGTCGAACGCGTCGAACTGCGGGATGTAGGTGACGTATTGCTTGAGCGCTTCGAAATGTTGGTAGAGGGAAAGGTTGTTGAAGAGCACGTCGCCGCGCACCGGCGGGAACTGGCCGGCCAAAGCGCGCAGAAGGCTGCTTTTGCCGCAGCCGCTCGCCCCCATGACGCAGATCATCTCGCCCCGCGTGGCGGAGAAGCTCACGCCTTCGACGCCGACGCCGCCGCCCTTGAAGCGGCAGACGAGGTCGCGCACGTCGAGCCGGCTGATCACATTGTGCTCCTCCTCGAGGATGCGCTCGGCAAAGTTGCAGCGCAGCGACTGGCTCGCGTCGATCTGGATGAGGTCCCCGTCGTTGAGCGGCGCCTCGTTGCGCACGGGCGTTTCGCCGACCAGGACCGGGTGGTCGCTCTTCAGCACCTCGAGCCGTCCGACGCGGCCGTGAAAATCGCAGAAGATGCGCAGCAGCACCTCGCCCCCCGCGCCCGGGGCCAGCAGGATGTCGTCCTCTCCCAGCAGCGCGGGGTTGTTCGAAACCAGATACGTTGTCTTGGAGTGCTTGAGTTGGAATTGACCGCCGTAAGTCCGCGCGCGCCGGCGCAGATCGCTGAGGCTCAACTCGGTGTCGTTGTCGAAAACGATCTTCTCTTCCAGCGACCCTTCGACCCGCGCGCCGGCGCGCAGACGGACGCCGTTCAGCTCCGCTGGAACGTCCTTGAGCGCGATGACCAGGATCTTCAGCCCGAAACGCACCTCGAGCGAATTGTCCCGCGTGCGGTTCTTTTCCAGTTGGATCTCATCGTCCTTCGACACGGTGACGAATATCCGGTCCCGCGTGCGGTTCTTCTTTGCGTTGAAATAAAAAAGCAGGTCCTCGTGGCTGAGTACTTTCTCGTCAACCGCGATGCGCTGGCCGGAATAGACCCGCGTGAATTCCTTCGGCCGGACCGCGCGTCCCTGTACGGAAATCGGGTGGTCGCAGAGATTTTTCACGATGACCAGTTCGCCGTGGCGGTAGGCCGCAACCCGGTTGTCGCCGTGCAACTCGCGCAACTGCACGTCGACCCCCGGCCCCGAACCGAAAAAAAGAACCTCGAGCGGGGAGGAGCTCGCCTCGAAAAACTCGGTGTTCGGCGCCGGCGAGTCGCGATTCAACTGGTAGACGATGTCGATCGCTTGCGCGCCCGTGCCCATCTCGTCCATGAACGAGTAATACGCCGCCATGTTGTCCTTGCTCATGCCTGCCCGGTGCACCAGATCGTAGAGTTGGATGCCGAGGAGGATTTTTCGGTCGTCGCTCAGTTTCCCTTTGAGTTCCCGCGCCATCTGCGAGAGGTCGGACTTTTCCCTCAGGGCCTGCTGGAAGAGCTGGCGCAATTCCGAGTAGACCGCCTCGGGGTAGTCGTAGCGCAGGAAGCCTAGGCTCGAGTCGATTTCCTCCTCGATCAGTTCGCCGTCGACGCGCGCGAAACCGGCGAGAACCTTGATGAGCAACGGAAGCAGATTCGGACTCTCCGTGACCGTGCGCGGACGGCGCATGGCGCGGCGGATGAGCGACTCGCCGGCGCGACGCGCGCGGTAGAAATTGCGCAGCGTTCCCTCGAGTCGGCGCGCGAGTCCGTCCGGCCGTTGTTCCGTCACTGGCATGGCAGGGAAATTAGCCGTCCTGCATCGCGCCCGCAAAGCCTTTGCGCAAGAGGCGGGTTGCCGCGCGGGGCATTCTGGGGCTTAATAGCGGGTTCACTAAGCCCGCTATGACCGTCCGCAAAACAACGTCCGCCAAGACGCGCCCGCTGGAAAACGTGAGGGTGCGCAGCCTTCGCCGCCTCTCCACGCCGCGCGAGATCAAGCGTGCTTTGCCCTCCGGCAAAAAGTCGGCCGAGACCGCCGCCGCCGGGCGCGCCGAGGCGCAGGCCATCCTGCAGGGGCGCGACAAACGTTTTCTGGCCATCGTCGGTCCTTGCTCCGTTCACGACCCCGAGGCTGCGCTCGACTACGCGCGCCGTCTTGCCGGCCTCCGCGAGGAACTCTCCGACGTGCTCTGCATTTTCATGCGCGTCTATTTCGAAAAGCCGCGAACCACTGTCGGGTGGAAGGGGTTGATCAATGATCCGGACATGGACGAGTCCTGCCACCTGGAAAAAGGCCTGAGGCTCGGACGCCGTGTCTTGCGCGATATCACTTCGCTCGGACTGCCCGCCGCCACCGAGTTCCTCGACCCGATCGTCCCGCAATATCTTGCCGATGTCGTGAGCTGGGCCGCCATCGGGGCGCGCACCACGGAGTCGCAGACGCACCGGGAAATGGCCAGCGGCCTCTCCATGCCCGTGGGTTTCAAAAACAGCACCGACGGCAGCATCCAGACCGCGCTTGATGCGCTGCTCTCCGCGCGTTCCTCGCACAGTTTCCTCGGCATCGACCAGGATGGCCGCAGCGCGGTTGTGGCCACCGCGGGCAATCCGGACAGTCATATCGTCCTGCGCGGCGGGCGCGAAGGGGCCAACTACACCTCGCGCCACACGGCCGAGACCGAGCGGCGTCTTCGCGCGGCGGGATTGCAGCCGGGCTTCATGGTCGACTGCAGCCACGCCAACTCGGCCAAGAATCCACGCCGCCAGGCACTCGCTTGGCGCAGCGTTCTTTCCCAGCGCCGCCGCGGCCGCACATCGATCATCGGCGCCATGCTCGAGAGCAACTTGGAGGAGGGGAACCAGCCGGTCAGCTCCGACCGCCGCAAACTCCGCTACGGGGTTTCCGTGACCGATGCCTGCATCGACTGGAAAGCAACGGAAAAACTTCTCCGCGCCGCCGCGCAAAGCGAACGGCAAGGCGCCTCCAAGGCCCGCAGCGCGGCGCGATGAACCTGCTCGACGCGCCGGTGCGCGACGTTGCCTGGGCGGCGATCGATTTCGAAGGCACGGGGGCGGATCCGGGCCAGAGCGATGAAGCGGTTCAGGTCGGCATCGCCATCCTCGCGCCGGGCCGCCAAGAGCCGGAAAATTTTTTCCGCAGCTTCGTCCGGGCGGATAGCCGTGTCACCCGCGCGGCCACCGCGGTCCATCGCATCACCGACCGCGACCTGGAGAACGCGCCGTCCTTGCCTCTTCTCTGGCCCGAGATCAGATCGCGTCTTTCCGGCGCCTTGGTCATCGCGCACGGCGCGGGGACCGAGAAGCGTTTTTTGCGCGCTTTTCCCATGCATGGATTCGGGCCGTGGATCGACACTCTCGCGCTGGCCCGCGCGGTGTTGCCGGCCTTGGGTGACCATTCCCTCTCCTCTGTCGCGGCGGAAGTCGGGGTGGTGGACGGCATCCGCTCCGCGTGTCCGGGGCTCGACTGGCACGATGCATTGTTCGACGCGGTGGCGTCCTTGCTCGTGGCGCAACGCATCATCGCCCGCTCCGGGTTGCGGGACTTTGCCGTCGCGCAAATCAACAACCTCGATGCCGCGGCCTGTACCAAGCACCGCGCGATGAAGGCTTTGGCGCGTGATGCGGGACTGGATGCCTGATTTTTGTGCTTTGCCTCCGCGGGCGGGGTGCCTGTAGCATCTCAACCTTCCCTCCATGGACTGCCATCTCTACCTATCCCTTATCCCCGAGGCACTCATCCTGTCGCAGTTGCCTCCCGAAAAATTCGGCGCCTACATGGCCACTGGATCCAAGCGCCAGATCGAAGGGCCGGCGATCTTCTTCGAGGTCGACCAAAGCGCGGATCTGTCCGGTTTCCGTATTGATGAAGCGCGCGAACGTTGCAAAGCGCACAGCGACGGTTCGCCGCGGCGCTCCACCTACATCGCGGTGTTCAATGTCCTGCCGCGTGTCCCGTTGGATGCCCTCCGCAAGGCGTATCTCACCACTCCCTCGGGCTTGACCCTGGGGCTCGACCCCGCCGTGTGGGCGGGTGACGGCCATGAAAAATTTTTCCTCTATCAGGAACTCGGACCAGTCTACCCGCGCGTGGCCAGCCGGCTGGGACCGAAAGCATTCTGCGACTTGGTCACCGCGCCGGAAAAACTCGTCACCTTGCCGCGCCTCGCCTTCATCGACCTCAGGCTCGGCAGTCTTGCTTCCGATACCGACATCCAACTCGATGGCAGCCTCCCATACCAGAATGTCGAGCACCTTCGCGAATGCCTGCGCGCCCTGCGCGACCATCCCGAGCGCATGACCAAAATCGTCTATCGCGGCATGCGGCCCGACATTCTTTTCTCGATGGTGCGCAGCGGCATGTTTGTCGGCGACACCACCGGGCTGCGTTTCTTCCCCATGCCGTCCGAGGAAACCCTCGAGAGCGAGCACACGCTCTGGTGGCACTCGGCCCAAGCGGTGAAGGGTTACTGAGCCGCGCTTACGTTCTCACACCATGGACAATCTGCACTCCCTCGTTCCTCTCTTCGGCATCTTCGGTCTGGCTGTCGCCTTTCTCATCTACCGCCGCCTCGTCCTCGAGCCCGGCGGCGAGGGGCGCGTCGCCGAGATTGCCGGGCAAATCCACACCGGCGCCATGGTCTTCATGCGCCGCGAACTCATGCTCATCGGCGGGTTTGCAGTTGTCGTTGGCGGTCTTCTCACCCTCAAAGATCCCTGGGAGGCGCTGGCTTTCTTCTTCGGGGCGGCTGCATCCTCGATCGCCGGATTCATCGGCATGTATTCCGCGACGCATGTCAACGTCCGCACGGCTCTCGCCGCGCATGACAAAGGCTCGGGTGCCGCGCTGGCCACCGCCTTTTTCGGCGGCTCCATCATGGGCCTGACCGTCGCCTCCATGGGGCTTCTCGGCGTCGGCACGCTCTTTCTGTTTTTCGGCGAAGATCCGACTCATGTGCACACGATTCACGCCTTCGCCATGGGCGCATCGCTTGTCGCCATCTTCTACCGCATCGGCGGCGGTATCTTCACCAAAGCGGCGGACGTCGGTGCCGACCTTGTCGGCAAAGTCGAGTCCGGCATTCCCGAAGACGATCCGCGCAATCCCGGCGTCATTGCCGACAACGTGGGCGACAACGTCGGCGATGTGGCCGGCATGGGCGCCGACCTATTCGAGTCCTACTGCAACGCCATGATCGCCTCCATGGCCATCGCCGCCACGTTGACCGCCTCGCAATGGGGAGCGCTCGCCTCCAACCAGATCAACCTCATGTTCCTCCCGCTCGCTCTGGCCTCGACGGGATTGCTCTGCTCCCTCGGTGGCATCGGCTTGGTCAAACTTTCCGTCAACAATCAACCCGCCCGCGCTTTGCGCACGGGAACGGTCGGTGCGGCCATTCTCTTCATCCTGCTGGCCGGCGGGGTCATGACTTTTCTCGGGGTCGATTACAAAGTGTGGGTTTGCGTGCTCATGGGTTCCATCGGTGGAATTCTCATCGGCATTTCCACCGAGTTTTACACGGGCGGCAGCCCGATGAAGTCGATCTCCAAAGCCGCGCTCACCGGCGTGGCTACCGTGATGATCCGCGGGCTTGCCGTGGGCATGTTCTCGGTTGTCGTTCCG
>JAFMJK010000059.1 GCA_017853515.1 Chthoniobacterales bacterium
TGCTGAAGCCGGTTTCGGTCAGCAGGATGTCCGGGCGGATGACGCGGGGCACGTCATTCTTGAAAGCGGCGACGCGCTGCAGCGCGATGAGTTCGGCGGGCTTGCCGAGGTCGAGCCAGCGAGCGACCCACTCCGGCTGCTTGCCCTCGGCGCTGCGGCGGTAGAGCAGATTCGCCGCGCGATAAAATTGCAGGAGCACGCGCCCAAGGGATTCGAGTTCCTCCGCCAGCTCCGCGCTCAGCGGAAACGGAGCCGGAGTGATGCGCCACTGCTGACCGGCGAAGAGACCGCCGGGCGGGAGGGAATCGTGGATGAACTTGGCTTGGTCGGCGGGGTTCACGGTTTTTTAGCCACGGATTGAACACGGATGAAACACAGATTTTGTGAAGTGGAGTTTTCCGGGTTCAATCCCGATTTCATCTGTGGCTCATTAAGTCCTGATTTGTCCGCGGCCGAGTCCAAGCCATTTGTAGCTGGTCAGTTCGTCGAGGCCCATCGGGCCGCGGGCGCCGATCTTGTCGGTGCTGATGCCGATCTCCGCGCCCATGCCGAATTCACCGCCGTCGGTGAAGCGTGTGGAGGCGTTCCAATACACCGCGGCCGAATCCACTTGCGCAAGGAACTGCTGCGCGCGCGCCTCGTCCCGCGTCACGATGCTGTCCGAGTGCGCCGAGCCGTAATGGTTGATGTGCTCGATGGCGGCCTTTACGCCATCCACAACGCGGACGTTGAGGATGTAGTCGTTGTATTCGGTGGACCAGTCGGCTTCGGCTGCCGCCTGCAGCGGTTGATAGTTGATAGTTGATAGTTGATGGAAGGAAGCCGGGTCGCAGCGGAGTTCGACGTTTTTCTCCGCGAGCTTGGCTGCCACCTGCGGCAGGAATTTTCCGGCGACCGCTTGGTCCACGAGCAAGGTCTCCATCGCGTTGCAGACGCCGGGGCGCTGGCACTTGGCGTTCAGGACGATGGCTTCGGCCATCGCCAAATCAGCGGCGGCGTCCACGAAAACGTGGCAGACGCCCTTGTAATGTTTGATGACCGGAACTTTGCTGCACTCGGTCACGGCGCGGATGAGGCCCTCGCCGCCGCGGGGCATGCAGAGGTCAACGTATTGCGTGAGCGCAAGGAGTTCCTTGATGGCGTCGCGGTCGGTGGTGGCGACGACTTGGATGGCGTGCTCGGGAAAACTTTTGCAAGCAGCGCGTCCGGCTTCAATCATGACGCGCGCGATGATTTGGTTGGAGTGCAACGCCTCCTTGCCCCCGCGCAGGATGGTGGCGTTGCCGGACTTGAAGCACAGGCTCGCGGCGTCGGCGGTCACGTTGGGCCGCGATTCGTAGATGATGACGACGACGCCGATGGGCGTGGAAATTTTACGGAGTTTCAAGCCGTTGGGGCGCGTGCGTTCATCGAGCACTTTGCCGACGGGATCAGCCAGCGCGGCAACCTCACGGAGGCCTTTGGCCATGCCAGCGATGCGTTTGGCGTCGAGCTTGAGGCGGTCGAGCATGGCGGAGGAAAGGCCGGACTTCGCGCCGGCATCCATGTCGAGAGCGTTCGCGGTCTGGATGGCGGGGGCGTTGGCTTCGAGCGCGTCGGCCATGGCGAGCAGACAGGCGTTCTTTTCCGCCGTCGTGAGCTGGGCGAGCTGGCGCGAGGCCGCCTTGGCCTGCTGGGCGAGCGCGGTCATCGATTCCGTCAAATTCATACGGGGAAAATATCGAAAAACAGGAAAGTCGAAAGGGTGAAGTTGGGGGAACTGCGGATGAACACTTGACGGCTGTGGGGTGCAACTGCATTGATTGAGTATGGACATGGAAAAGCTGACGCTAAAATCCCAGGAGGCGTTGCAGGAAGCGCAACGCATCGCGCGAGGACTCGCCCATCAGGAAATCGATGGGGAACACCTCGCCCTCGCACTCATCGGCCAGACCGAGAGCCTCATTCCCGATCTGCTCGAACGCATCGGGGCGCCGCCGGCCCGACTGAAACCGGACCTCGAAAACGAACTCGCGCGCCGCCACAAGGTGCAGGGTGGCGCGGAGCCTTACGCCGGCAGCGATTTGCGGAAAGCCCTCGACGCCGCGCAAACCGAGGCGACCAAGCTCAAGGACGATTACGTCAGCACCGAACATCTGCTGCTGGGACTCTTGGACAGCAGCGGCGCTTCGCTGCGAAAGATTTTTGCGAAATACGGCCTCAAGCGCGATGTGGTGCTGAAGGCGCTGGCCGACTTGCGCGGCAACCAACGCGTGACCGACCAAGCGCCGGAAGGGAAATTCCAAGCGCTGGAAAAATACGGGCGCGATCTGACCTCCTTGGCCCGTCAGGGAAAAATCGACCCCGTCATCGGGCGCGACGAGGAAATCCGCCGCGTCATGCAAGTGCTCACGCGGCGCACGAAGAATAATCCCGTGCTTATCGGCGAACCGGGCGTAGGCAAGACGGCGATTGCCGAAGGTTTGGCGCGACGCATCGTGAGCGGCGACGTGCCGGAGTCGCTCAAGAATAAGCGCCTCGTAGCGATGGACCTCAGCGCGATGATTGCCGGGGCGAAGTACCGCGGGGAGTTTGAGGACCGGCTCAAGGCGTTTCTCAAGGAGATTGTTTCCAGCGAAGGAAAGATCATCTTGTTCATAGACGAGTTGCACACGCTGGTCGGCGCAGGGGCGGCGGAAGGCGCAACGGACGCGGCGAACATCATGAAGCCGCAACTCGCGCGCGGTGAGTTGCGCTGCGTGGGCGCGACGACGCTGGACGAGTATCGCAAGCACATCGAGAAAGACCCGGCGCTGGAACGGCGCTTCCAGCCGGTGCAGGTCGCCGAGCCGACGGTGGAGGCGACCATCGCGATTCTGCGCGGCCTGAAGGAGCGTTATGAAGTGCATCACGGCGTGCGCATCCAGGACGCGGCGCTCGTCGCCGCCGCCATGCTCTCGCACCGCTACATCACGGACCGGTTTCTGCCGGACAAGGCGATTGATCTCGTGGATGAAGCCGCGTCGCGCATCAAGATGGAGCTGGATTCCAAGCCCACCGAACTCGATCAGCTCGACCGCCAAATCCTCCAGCTGGAAATCGAGCGCACGTCGCTCGCGAAGGAAAAGGATTCCGCGAGCAAGGAGCGGCTGAAGCTGATTGATAAGACGCTGGCGAACCTGAAGGAGAAATCCAAGGCGCTCACGGCGCAGTGGCAGAACGAGAAGACGGCCGTGAATGCGGTCAGTATCGTTCAGCAACAACTGGAGCAGGCGAAGGGCGAACTGGAAAAAGCCCAGCGCGCCGGCGATCTCACGAAGTCGGCGGAGATTCAATACGGCAAGATACCCGACTTGGAAAAAAAGCTCGCCGCCATTGAGAAGCAATCCACCGAAGCCACGCGCACTTCGCTGCTGCGGCAGGAGGTCACCGACGAAGACATCGCGCGCGTTGTCGCCTCGTGGACGCATATTCCCGTTTCGCGGATGCTCGAAGGCGAACGCGAAAAGTTGCTCAAGATGGAGGAACGTTTGCAGCAACGCGTCATCGGGCAGAAGGAGGCCGTCGTGGCCGTGTCGAACGCCGTGCGCCGTTCACGCAGCGGCTTGCAAGACCCGAATCGGCCCATCGGCTCGTTCATCTTTCTCGGGCCGACCGGCGTGGGCAAGACCGAGACCGCCCGCGCGCTCGCGGAATTCCTCTTCGACGACGAATCGGCCATGGTGCGCATCGACATGAGCGAATACATGGAAAAACACACCGTCGCGCGGCTCATCGGCGCGCCGCCCGGCTACGTCGGCTACGAGGAAGGCGGGCAGCTCAGCGAGGCCGTGCGCCGCAAACCGTATTCCGTGATCCTGTTCGACGAGATCGAGAAGGCCCACCCCGAGGTGTTCAACGTGCTGCTGCAGGTGCTCGACGACGGCCGGCTCACCGACGGCCAGGGCCGCACCGTGGATTTCAAGAACACCATCGTCATCATGACGAGCAACCTCGGCTCACCCATCATCCAGGAATATTTCCTCGACGGCCGCAACACCGTCGGCGCGCGCTCGGCGATGGAAGACAAGGTGATGGCCGAGTTGAAGAGACATTTCCGCCCGGAATTCCTGAACCGCGTGGACGACGTGATCATCTTCCAGAGCCTCGACGAGAGCGAGCTGGCGCGCATCGTGGACATCCAGCTGGCGCGATTGGAACAACGCCTCGCACAACAGAATCTAACCCTCGAGGCGGACACCGTCGCGAAGAAGCTGCTGGCCAGCGAAGGCTACGACCCGCAATTCGGGGCGCGCCCGCTCAAACGCGCGATCCAGGAACACCTGCTCGACCCGCTCGCGACGAAGCTTCTAGCGGGAGAGTTCAAGCCGAATGACAAAATCAAAGTCACCGCGAAGGATGGCGAACTAATCTTCCAAAAGAAATGAGCTTCAACCACGGATCAACACAGATGAACACAGATTCGGAGTTTAACCGTGGTTAAACACCGGCCCAGGCGGCTCGCACCCAGTTCGCCGAGCCCATACGCCGTAGTTACGCCCCCAGTTGCAAGCGCGCGTCCTGGTCCAACAACGCGGTCAGGTTCGGCCATTTGGCCTGGTTCAGGTCGTTGAATGCCCGCAGATAAACGGCCACCTTCTGGGCCTGATGTTTAGCGAGCAATCCCTCGATAGCGGCCTTCAGCTTATCGTCGGGGACGGATGCGGGGAGGTCGTCCACCATGCCTTTGTCGTGCTTAATGCCGAGCGCGTCGAGATAATCGGCGAGCATGGCGGTCTGGCATTTGAGCAGCCAGGCCTGCAGGAGATTGACCGCGAGCGCCTCGAGGTTCGGCTTGCAGAGGCTGGCGACCACGTCCTGATTGCGCTCGGCGCGCGGTTTGCGTTCGAGGAAGACCGGGCGCACCTTGCGCGCCTCGGCGACGGCGGCGACGGCCGCGCGGTAGATGCTTTTTTCGGTGGCGTGGATGTTTTCAACGATTTCCAGCGCGAGCGCGGGAGACATGAAGCCGAAGATTTCGTGAGCAGTGAGCATTCTAGGAGATAGGAGTTGATAGTTGGAAGTTAGGAGATGGTGGTCAAAGAAATTTTGTGTTTCGCGGCGGCTTGGCTCACCTCGGCGGCATCGAGGAGCAAGGTTTTTCCGGCTTCGAGGGCCAACGCGGAAACGCCAGCCGCAGCGCAGGTCTCAATCGTCTTCGCGCCGATGCACGGGATATCGAAGCGCATGTCGTGGCCGGGCTTGGCGACTTTCACGGCCACTGCGCCGCCGGCCTTGCCGGCGAGTTCGCCGCCACGGGCGAGCGCCCGGTCCGTGCCTTCGAAGCCCTCGACGGCGAGCACGGTGCCGTTCTTGACGACGACGGTCTGGCCGATCTCGAGGCGGGAAACTTCCTTGGCGATGCGGAAGCCGAACGCCACATCCGCCTGTTGCTCGGCGGAAAGTTTCGGGCCGAGCGCGAATTCCTTGCCCAGCATCGCGGGCGCGAGCCACGGCACAGCGGAGACGAGTTCCACGCCGTCCTTTTTCAATTCATCGGCGATGGCGGCAAAAATGGTGTGGGCGTTCTTTTCCTTGAGCCGCAGCAGGAGCGCCATCGCGCGGAGGTCGGGGCGGAGGTCAAAGAGATTTTTCGGCGCGATCTGGCCGGCCATGACGCAGTGCTTCACGCCGCGGTCGGTGAAGGCGGAAATCATCTTGCCGAGCTGCCCAACCTTGAGCCAGACAAGGTCATCCACGAGCGGGGCGAGCGCGGGGTCAGTCTCGCCCTCGAAGGCGACGGCCACGAGCCGGGTGACGCCGGCGGCGCGGGCGTGCTGCGCGAGCAGCAGCGGGAGCGAGCGGTTGCCGGCGATGATTCCCAGCGTCTGGATTGGTTCGGCCATCGGCCGGTAAAGTAGCGGGATTGGGGGCGGGCGCAATCCAAAGCTTGCGCGGAAGCGGTCGGCAAGCATTTCTTAAAATTTCAATTCACCCCGGCTTGCCCCGGGCGGGTCGCTTCACTACCCTCCGCCCTTCATCGCATGAGTGAAGTTCTTGTCATCGGTCACCGGAATCCGGACACGGATGCCATCTGCTCGGCCATCGGCTACGCGGAATTCAAACGCCGCACCGGCATGCCCGAAGCCGTGGCCGCCCGCTGTGGCGACACAAACGAGCGGATTGATTTTGTGCTGAACACTTTTGGGATCCCCGCCCCGCGGTTCGTTGCCAATGTCGCCCCCACCGTGCGCGACGTGATGCAACCGCGCATCATGAGCGTGACACCGGACACCACGGCGGCCAAGGCGCTCGGGATGATGGACGAACACAACATCCGCATCCTGCCCGTGCTCGACGCCGAGCAAAAATGCCGCGGCCTGCTCTCGCTCTTCAAGCTCTCCAAGTTCCTCTTCCCGGCCGCCAACCGGCTCGTGGACTCCCGCCGCGTGCTCTCCTCGCTCGACAATCTCGCCGCGACGCTCCAGGGGCAGCTGCTCGTCGCCCACGAACCCGACCGCGAGGAAGATTTGATTCTGATGATCGGCGCGATGAGCTTGGAATCTTTCGGCTCGCGGCTGGAGAGTGTTCCGAGCGAAAAGCTCGCCATCGTCGTCGGCGACCGCTGGGACGTGCAAAACCTCGCCATCCGCGAAGGCGTGCGCGTGGTCATCGTCACCGGCGGCTTGCCCGTGGAAGCCAAGACCATCGAGGCCGCGAAACGCAAACAAGTCAGCCTCATCGTCTCGCCGCACGACACCGCCACGACCACATCCCTCTGCCGCGCCGCCGTGGCCGTGAGGCACGTCCTGAACGAAACCTTCCTCTGCTTCAGGGAACACGCGCCGCTTGCCTCCGTCCGCGAAGAGGCCACGGCCTCCGGGCATCAGATCTTTCCCGTGCTCGACACGACCGGCAAGACCGTGGGCATCCTTTCCAAAACGGATTTCCTCAAGACCGTTTCGCGCAAGCTCATCCTCGTGGATCACAACGAACTTTCCCAAGCCGTGCACGGCGCGGACGAAGTGGAAGTCATCGAAATCGTCGACCACCACCGCATCGGCGCGATGAGCACGGACCAGCCCATCCTGTTCCGCAACGAACCTGTGGGCTCGACCAGCACCATCGTGGCGGACTGTTTCTTCCGCGAACACGTGGAACTCCCCGCGCCCATCGCCGGGCTGCTGCTCGCGGGCATCGTCTCCGACACGTTGAACCTGACCTCGCCCACCACCACGCCGCGCGATGCGGAAACCTTGAAGCAATTGGAAAAAATTTCCGGCGTAAACGCGCGCGGGTTCACCGAGAAGCTCTTCGCCTCCGGCTCGCTGCTCACGCTGAAGCCCGCGCCCCAAGCCATCACCACCGACTGCAAGGAATACGTGGAGAAAAACGCCACCTTCAGCGTCGCGCAAATCGAGGAAGTCGGGTTCGACCAGTTCTGGAAACGCAAGGGCGACCTGCTCGCCGCGCTGGAGGCCTACCGCGAGCGGCACGATTACTTTTTCGCCGCGCTGCTCGTGACAGACGTGACCACGCAGAACTCGCTGCTCCTGGTGGCGGGCGCGACGGCCTTCACCGACCTGATTGATTATCCCAAGGTCGAGCCGGGCATCTACGAATTGCAGCAAGTCGTCTCGCGCAAGAAGCAACTGCTCCCCTACTTGTCCCACTGTCTGCGGCGTTACGTGCCGGCGGCGAAATAGCCGGAGCGCGCCCGTCCCCGGGCGCAGCAACTTCCTTGATTTCTGCCGCGTAAATTTTTCAAGCGCCTGCGCGTTTCACATTGCTGTGGCTGGGACGGCCACGCTCCGCCTTGTAGCCGCGTTGATCACAGCGCGGACGCTCACGCCGACGGCGATGGCTTCCGCGCTTTCACAAGCGCGGCTACGGCACTGCGCGGAACGATTCCGCAACCGCAGTTTTGGATTGGGAATTACTCCCTCCTTGGGTGTCCGATTTGTCGTTTCAATCTTCATGCCGAATCCATGCGGAAACGCTCCTTGCCCAGAAATATTGCGGGAAATAGAGTCGCCCCATGATTATCGAGATAGGCGACACTTTGTCCTCCACCTTGGGGTAAGACCATTTCACACTTTACACCTATGAGCGACCTCGGATACCTCGGTTTTTATACAATTGCAGTGCTTTTATATGTCCTCATTTTTGGCCTTGTTGGAGGACTCATTGGAGAGCACAAAGGGCGACCTGGAGCCGGTTTTCTCTTCGGAATTCTGCTTGGTCTAATTGGGTGGCTCATCATCGCAGTTGGTCCAGACATAAAGGCTAAACAGGCAGCTTTGCACGCGAAAAAGTGCCCAGCTTGCCTGGGCAGCGTGCCAGATGGTGCGCGTAAGTGTATGCACTGTGGAGAGGATTTGGTGGTTAAGCCCTCACCAAGACCAGTTAAAGTGGGTTACCACATTCCATGCCCGCTATGTGGGCAACGTATCAAGGCTTCAACTTTGAAGCAGGGCGAAAATTGGTGCACCTTTTGTTACGAGAAGTTTATACTCGAATAGCCATGTGGCCCAAAATAGAGACAGCTTGCAAAGCTTCCACAGTTTCCCGCTGATTCCCCTTTCCGCACAGGGACGGCGGGACGCGCGTCAGCTCTGCCCGCCGAAAATCCGGCGGTGTTCCTGCAAGGCGTAACGGTCGGTCATGCCGGCGATGTAATCGCACACGGCACGGTGCAGGCCCACCTGCTTCATGCGCCGCCGGGAGGTGTCGCCGATCTCGTTGGGGTGCGCGAGGTAGTAGTTGAACAGTTCTTCCAGCATGCGGACGGCGCGGGTGTTGGCCTCGTCCACTTCGCGGCTGAAGTAGAGGTTTCGGTAAAGGTATTTCCGCATCTCCTGATTCAACAGCCGGCGCGGGGCGCTGTATTGCACGAGGGCGCGGGGATGCAGGCGCACGTCGTCCGCGCTCTGCACGCCGGCACGGGCGATGGCGCACTCGGTGGTCTCAACGACGTCGCGCACCTGCCCGTCAATGAGGCAGCGGATGATGAAGTAGCGGCGGGATTCGTCGGGGAGATTGCCGTGCTCGCGCTTCACGCGCCGCGCCGCCGCGCGCCAGACGCGGACGTGGCGGTTCAACTCGGCTTCGTCGAGCAGGCCGGCATCGAGGCCGTCGTCGAGGTCGTGGCTGTAGTAGGTGATCTCGTCGGCGAGGTTGGCGACCTGGGCTTCGAGCGGGGAGTTTTTGGCGTCAAAGCCCTTGTGCTTGCTCGGGTGGTCGTAGCTGGTGAAGTGTTTGACGAGGCCTTCGCGGGTTTCCCACGAGAGGTTCAGGCCAGGGAAGCCGGGATATTTCTGCTCGAGTTCCTCGACGACGCGGAGGCTCTGGTTATTGTGCTCAAAGCCGCCCTGCCCCTTCATGAGGCGGTTCAACACGGATTCGCCGCGATGGCCGAACGGCGAATGGCCGAGGTCGTGCGCGAGGGCGATGGTTTCGACGAGGTCTTCGTTGAGCTTGAGCGCGCGCCCGATGCCGCGGGCGATGGCGGCAGCCTCGATGGTGTGCGTGAGGCGGGTGCGGAGGTGGTCGCCGGTGCCGTTGAGGAAGACCTGGGTCTTGTATTCCAGCCGGCGGAACGCGCGCGAGTGGATGACGCGGTCGCGGTCGCGCTGGTATTCGGTGCGCCAGGTGGCGGGCGGCTCGGGAACTTGCGCCCGCGCGAATCACCGCTGAACTGCGCGTAAGGCGCGAGCGTTTGGCGCTCGATTGATTCGAGTTCGGTGCGGGTGCGGGGCATGGCGGGAAAGGCAGACGGATGAATTAAGAATGAAGAAGCCCGTTAGTTCACCAGCAGTTGGTGAACAGAGGTGCCGCGGAGTTCGAACAGGCGGCGGATGGTGTCCTCGATGAGGTTGTTCGGGCAACTCGCGCCGGCGGTGATGCCCACGGTGATGTTGCCGGCAGGCAGCCAGTCCCGCGTCTCGACTTCCTGCCGCTTGTGCTGGTCGTAGTGGTGGATGACCGTAGCGGATTCCATTTTGGCGGCGTTCTTGATGAAGTAGGTCGGCAGAATTTTCTCGCCCATCTCGGCAAGGTGCGAGGTGTTAGAGGAATTGTAACCGCCGATCACCAGGAGGAGATCAAGCGGCTCTTTCAACATCTTTTGGAGCGCGTCCTGCCGGTCTTGCGTCGCGCCGCAGATGGTGTCGAAGAACCGGAAATGCTGGTCGAGCGCCGCCGCGCCGTATTTCTCTTCCATCGCAGCCTTGAAGCGGCGCTGCACTTCCTCGGTCTCGCCGCGCAGCATCGTGGTCTGGTTCGCCACGCCGACAGCGCTGAGGTGCAAATCGGGATCAAAACCTTCCGAGTGCGCGCCTTTGAATTTTTCGAGGAACTCCTGTTTGCTGCCGCCTTTGAGGATGTAGTCGCAGACGTAATCCGTCTCCGCGAGATTGAAGACGACGAGATAATGTCCGCTACCGTAGGCGCGCGCCTGCGAGGTCGTCGCCTTGGTCTCCTCGTGCTTGGCCTTGCCGTGGATGATGCTGGTGACGGCCTCCCTGGAATATTGCCGGACGCGCTTCCAGACGCTCATCACGTCGCCGCAGGTCGTATCCACGAGCACACAACCCATCGCCTCCAACTGCTGCCGCGTGCCGACCTCCGTGCCGAAGGCGGGGATCATCACCACGTCACCCGCCCGCAACAACGCCATGTCCTCCGGCGTCGGCTTGGCGGAGATGATCTGGATGCCCATGTTCTTGATCTGATCATTCACCTCGGGATTGTGGATGATCTCGCCCAAGAGATAGATCGGTTTCTCCGGCGGAAAATATTTCCGGGCCGCATACGCCAGATCGATCGCCCGCTCCACGCCGTAGCAGAAGCCAAACTCCTTCGCGAGCTTCACCTTGAGACCGTCGGCAGAAAGGACGTGGCCGTTGGCGCGGATGCGCTCCACCAGTTCGCTGCG
>JAFMJK010000060.1 GCA_017853515.1 Chthoniobacterales bacterium
AGCGTTTACCGCTGCAACAAGTCCGCGATGCAGGCGGTCCAGCCGGTTTGGTGGGAGGCGCCGAGGCCGCGGCCGGTTTCGGCGTGGAAGTATTCGTGGAAAAGGAGCGGGTCGCCGTCGCGGCCACCGTCGCAGGGACGGGTGCCGTCCTCGCCGGGAAGAAAGAGCGAGGCGAGGCGTTTGGTCAGTTCGTCGGCGATTTGTGCGAGGTTGAGGCGGCGGCCGGAGCCGGTGGGAAATTCGGCGGTGAGGTCGTCGCCGTAGTAGGTGTGGTATTTGCGGAGGGATTCGATGAGGAGGAAGTTGACCGGCATCCAGACCGGCCCGCGCCAATTCGAGTTGCCGCCGAAGAGACCGGAGGTGGATTCGCCCGGAGCGTAGTCCACGCGGTAATGGCGGCCGCCGATGTCCAGTTCGAACGGCCGGTCGCGATGGCGAAGCGAAAGCGAACGGAGGCCGAAGGGGCCGAGGAATTCGTTTTCGTCGAGGATGGTGGCAAGCAGGCGCTCGAGACGCGGGCGGTCGAGGAGGGAGAACAAATAGACGCCGTCTTTGTTTTTGGCGCGCCAGCGGGAGGCGAGTTCGTGCAGGTCGGGGCGGCGGTCGATGAACCATTTCCAGCGGTTGGCCAGGGGGCGCCCGATGTCGGCCACTTCGGGCGGGACGGTTTCCACGGCGAAGAAGGGGATCAATCCGGCGACGGAGCGGAGCCGGATGGGAATGCGGCGGCCGTCGGGGAGGTGAAGCTGGTCGTAGTAGAATCCTTCCTCCTCGTCCCACAGGTCGGCGCCTTTTTGTCCGCCGAGGTCGAGGGAGGACGAGATGTAGAGGAAATGCATGAGGAATTTCCCGGAAAGCGGTTGGTACGCGATGTCTTCGCGGGCCAGTTCAAGGGCGATGAGGAGCATGTTGAGCGAGAACATGGCCATCCAACTGGTGCCGTCGCTCTGCACGAGGTAACCGCCTTCGGGCGGGGGCTCGCTGCGGTTGAAGGGGCTGGCGTTGTCCAACCCGAGGAACCCTCCGCCGAAGACTTCGAGCGTCTCGTCGCGCGAGGCGGTGTTGGCCCACCAGGTGAAATTGATGAGCAGGGCGTGGAAGACGTGCTCGAGGAAAATGCGGTCGGGCGTGCCGGTGCGGCGGGCGTCGGCGAAGTAGGTGCGCAGCGCGGCCCAGGCGTAGACCGGCGGGTTGGGGTCGCCGAAATTCCACTCGTAGGCGGGGAGGCGTCCGTTGGGATGCATATACCACTCTTTGAGCAGGAGCTTGAGCTGGTGTTTGGCCAAGGCGGGGTCGGAGAGCGAGAAGGGGATGGTGTGGAAGGCGAGGTCCCAGCAGGCGAACCACGGGTATTCCCAGTCGTCGGGCATGGATATGACATCGTGGGCGATGAGGTGGCGCCATTGGGTGTTGCGCGGGTTGGTGCGCTCCGGCGGGGGGAATGCGGGGTCGCCGTCGAGCCATTTGCCCACGTCATAATGGTAGAACATTTTGTTCCATTCGAGACCGGCGAGGGCTTGTTGCTGGATCTGCCGCTCGGCCGGGCCGAGGTGCGGGGCGGCCAGGTTGTCATAGTACTCCGCGCATTCGCGGGCGCGCCGTTCCATGATCGCCGCGGGATCGCCGCCGGACATGGCGTTGGCGGCGCGGAGACGGAAGTCGAGGGTCCAAGTCTCGCCCGGGGCGAGCGTGCGGCGGTAAACGGCGGCGGCTTTGGTGCCGGTGCGGGCTGGATTGACCGCTCCCTTCTCGCCGCCGACGAGGCGGCGGTGGAAAGCGTCCTTGGTGAAAGGCGAGGCGTTCGGGCTGCCGAAGAGGAGAATGTTGTTTGTTTCGTTTTCGGTGAAAAGCAACTCGTCGGGCGCCGGACCCTCGAGCAGCCATTCGCCGAGCGCTTCCTCTTGTGCGACGAGGAGGGCGCGATCGGAGGCGCGGAGTTCCGCGGCTTTGGGCCGCGCCGGATCCCAGGACCAACGGTTGCGGAACCAGAGCGTCGGAAGGATCCAGAGCGGGGCGGGATCGGGGCCGCAATTTTTTGCCGAGATGCGGATGAGAATGTCGTCCGGCGCCGACTTCGCGTAGGCCGCTTCGATGTCGAAATAACGATCGCCCGCGAAGACCCCCGTGTCGCGCAATTCGAATTCGGAATCGAGCGGACTGCGCCGGGCATTCTCCGCGACAAGTTGTTTGTAGGGAAAGGCGCGTTGCGGATAGCGGTAAAGCGCGCGCAGCCACGACGCGGTCGGCGCGGCTTCGAGGTACCAATATTCCTCCTTCACGTCCTCGCCGTGGTTCCCTTGCGGTCCGGTGAGGCCGAAGAAGCGTTCCTTCAGGATGGGGTCGGCGCCGTTCCAGAACACCGGGGCGAAGCACAGGCGTTGCTCGCGGTCGCACAGGCCGAAGATGCCGTCCTCGCCCCAGCGGTAAGCCCGGCTGCGGGATTGCTCGTGGGTGAAGTAGGTCCATGCCTCGCCGTCCTTGCTGTAGTCCTCCCGCACCGTGCCCCACTGGCGCGAGGAAACGTAGGGGCCCCACGCGCGCCATGGATCGTGAGGCGAAGGGTTTTCGGCGATTCGTGCCGCCTCGGTCTTCATGGAAGATCCTCCGTGATCCACCGCGTGATGCGGTCGAGCACCTCGTCGCGGTTCACGTCGTGCCAGAGGAGATGGTGGCTGTCCGGATACAGTTCGTATTCTTTTTCCGCCGCGGCGAGTTTTTCGAAGAAGGCGCGGCTTTGCCCGGCGCGGATGAACACATCGCGTCCCGCCGAGAGCATGAGTGTTGGCACCTGCACGTGCGCGGCGTGGTGGTGCGTGTCGGACATCAACCCGTTGAAGTTGGCGAGGAATTCCAGCGTGTAGCCGCCCACACGGTGAGGGATATTCCGCAGATATTCCATGTAGTCGTCGTCGGACGTGAGGCGCGGAATCGAGGTTTTTCCGTGGACGAAGCGCATCGGCCCGAAACGCAGGCGCGGAAAAATTTTCGCGCCGCTTCTCACCAAGGTCACCGCCCAGCCCGGGACCGGCGCGCGCAATTCGGGAACGGGCGCGGCGAGCACGAGACGCTCGGGACGCAGCGCGCCGTGCGCGATCGAGTCGATCGCCACCAGCGATCCCATGCTTTCACCGACCACGACGAGCGGAGCTTTGTCCGGAAAGGAATCGGCGAACTCCTCCAGGTCATCGCGCCAACCGGCCGGATCGAGGAAGTGTCCGCGGCGCTCGGGTTCGGGGTCGTTGCCCTGTCCGCGCAAATTCACCGCACGAACCCTGCAGCCGTTTTGCGAGAGGTGGCGCCCGAGCGGACCGAAGTCCGCCGCCGCACCGCCCAAGCCGTGGATGCAGAGCACATTGATCTTCGTCTCTCCGACCGACTCCCATTCCAGCGCGGGGAAAGGCGTGCCGTCCGCGCCTTCGAGCGCCACGCGCCGCGCCCCGCGTTCCGCGTCATCGATGGTCAGGCGCCTCTTGGTCACGAGGGGATAATCTCCCCGACCGCGCGCCCGCGGCAAGACGGACCGCATTACGCATTCGCCGGCAGGCAAAGCCGCGCTACAGTTCATGCGTGGAGCCGGTCAATCTCTCGGAGTTCGAAGACGCGGCCCGCGCCAAACTGGCGCGCGAGGCCTACGATTACTATGCGGGCGGTGCGAACGACGAAGTTACCCTGCGTCGCAACCGCGAGGCTTACGGCGAGATCGCATTGCATTATCCGGTGCTCCGCGATGTGTCTTCGCGTGACGCGTCGACCACGGTCCTGGGCGAAAAAATTTCCTTCCCGGTGATGGTCGCGCCGACCGCGTTCCACCGCATGGCCTGTGCGGAGGGTGAACGCGCCGCCGCGCGCGCCGCCGGCCGGGCCGGAACCATCATGGTGGTGAGCACCCTCTCCACCACAACCATCGAAGACATCGGCGAGGTGGCGACCGGCCCGCTCTGGTTCCAACTTTATGTCTACAAAGACCGCGGCGCGACAACCGACCTCATCCGCCGCGCCGAGGCGGCCGGTTGCCGCGCGCTTGTTCTCACCGTCGACGCGCAGGTCTGGGGCAGACGCGAAGCCGACGTGCGCAACAATTTCAAACTTCCCGACGGTCTCACCGTGGCCAACCTCGCCGAGCACGCCAAAGAGATGTTTCCCGGTGGCATTCCCGGCTCCGGTCTGGCCGCCTATGTCGCGCAGATGCTCGATCCCGCGCTTTCGTGGCGCGACCTCGCGTGGCTGCGCCAGCAAACAAAGCTGCCCATTTTGCTCAAAGGCATCGTGCGGGCCGATGATGCCAAACTCGCCGTCGAGCACGGCGCGGACGGAATCATCGTTTCAAACCATGGCGGGCGCCAACTCGACACCGCGCCTGCCACGATTGAAGTGCTCCCGCGCGTGGCCGAGGCTATCGCGGGAAAAATCCCCGTGCTGGTCGATGGCGGCGTGCGCCGCGGAACGGATGTGATCAAAGCGCTCGCCCGCGGCGCGCAGGCCGCGCTGATCGGACGTCCCATCCTGTGGGGTTTGGCCGCGGACGGCGAAAACGGCGCGTTCCGCGTGCTCGAACTGCTCAAAGCGGAATTCGATCTGGCCATGGCCCTGTGCGGCGCGCGCACGGTCGGTGAGATCGATCGTCGTCTGGTCGTAGTGTAGCGGCGGCGTCTCTCCGAGCTGTAGGCTCTACGAGCCGGAAGCCCCGCCGCCGGTCGTGGTTTCGCTTCGTCGCCGGGGACGGCGACGCTACATTGAAGTGATGCGTGCCGTTGTGCAGCGTGTGTCAAAAGCTTCGGTGACCGTCGAAGGGCGTGTGACCGGCGCGATCGAACGCGGACTTCTCGTGCTCGTCGGCGTTGCACCCGACGACACGCCGGATGACATCGCTTGGCTCGCGGGGAAGATTGCGCAGCAAAAACTTTTTCCCGACGAGAGCGGCCGGATGAATTTGTCCGTCTCCGAAGCCGGCGGCGGTGTTTTGGTCGTGAGCCAATTCACTTTGCTGGCCAGCACGCGCAAGGGAACCAAACCGTCCTGGCATCGCGCCGCACCGCCCGAAGTTGCCGTCCCTCTCTACGAGTGCTTCGTGGGCAAAATGGAGGAATTGCTCGGGGGTCCGGTCGCCACGGGAAAATTCGGGGCCATGATGGAAGTGGCTCTGGTCAACGAAGGTCCGGTGACCCTCGTTCTCGATTCACGGCTGCGGGAGTAAACCTGAAAAAGTTGAGGGTCTATGGTTGAGGGTTGAGGGACTAAAGAGGAAAGTTTTGTGCGAATTCGGCGGGTAGCTCCAAGAATGAGGCGGGAATGCGGCGCATCACATTCCTGCTCGATCTCTCAACCCTCAACTCGGTCTCCATGTAATGCGCATTGCCGCGCGGCATCTCTCCGCGTAAATTTCCCGGCCCGCCATTCTGGCGGGTAATTATTTATGAAAAATTCTCTCTCTTGGTTGTTGATCTCTCCGGATGCTCTGAAGCGCGGATGGTTGGGCTGGATTTTGTCGGGCGCCGTGGCGCGCAGCGGCGGGCTTGAGCTCGTCTGGGCCGGGTTGGTCGATCAACCGGGCGGACGCGCCGCGCTGCTTGTTTTCCGCGGCGAAGATGCGGTGAACAAACTTTCCTCCGCCGTCGGATCGCCGAACGAATCCGGATCGCTCGTCGCCATGTTGGGCGAGGGGACGGTGTCCGCGGCCAAGCCCGGCAGCGATGTCGCCGCCGAGTTGCTCAGGTTCTCCACGGCGCAAAGCGATGCGCTCGCCGCACCGGTCGTCGCCGGCGCGCAGCGTTCGCTCGTCTTGGTCAAGCCGGACAACTTCGAATTTCCCGGCACCCGTCCGGGCGCGGTGCTTGATGTCTTTTCGCGCACCGGTCTCGTTCCCGTCGCGATCAAGGTGCATCACATGTCGGTCGCCGAGGGCATGGAGTTCTACGGTCCGGTGCTCGACGCCCTGACCGAGCGCTTCGGTGCGGAGAAAGGACGCGAGCAGTGGGAAAATATCGTCGAGTTCATGTCGGGTAGCCGTCCCTCGGCCGTCGCGGAGAAGGACCACGGCAAGCCCGGCACGCGCAAAATCCTTGCGTTGGTCTTCGAAGGCGCGGATGCCATCACAAAAATCCGCTCCGTGCTCGGACCGACCGATCCGGCCAAAGCCACGCCCGGCACCATCCGCAAAGAATTCGGCACCAGCATCATGGTCAATGGCGCGCACGCCTCCGACGCGCCGGAAAATGCCCTGCGTGAAATCGGAATCGTCAGAGTCGCGGACAACTCTTTGAAAGGATTCGTTGAATCCGCCGCGGGCAACGCGTAGGCTTTCCGGCTCAACTTTTTATCCCGAAACACACCATGGACCTTTCTTCCCACGCCGTTCAACTCTCGCCCTCGCTCACCCTCGCCATCGACAGCAAAGCCAAGGCCATGCGCGCCGAAGGCATCGATGTCTGCGGATTCGGCGCCGGCGAACCCGATTTCGACACGCCGGAGCACATCAAAGAAGCGGCGATCAAGGCCCTGCAGGAAGGTTTCACCAAATACACGCCGAGCGCCGGATTGCCCGAGCTGCGCACTGCGATCAGCGAGAAATACGCCAAGGACAACAATCTCGATTACAAACCGAACCAGGTGATCGTCAGCAACGGCGCCAAGCAATCCTGCTACAACGCCATCCTCGCCTGCTGCGAACCCGGCGATGAAGTCATCATCCCCGCGCCCTACTGGCTGAGCTATCCCGATATGGTCAAATTGGTCGGCGCCGAGCCGGTCATCGTCCAGACCAAGGCGTCGAACTCCTACAAAATGACCGCCGAGGAGTTCGAAAACGCGATGACCCCGCGCACCAAGATGGTCATCATCAACAGCCCGGGCAACCCGACCGGATCGGTCTACACCCGCGAGGAACTCGAGGCGCTGGTCGAAGTCGCGCTGACCGAAGACATCTTCATCCTCGCCGACGAAATCTACGAGAAGCTCATTTATGATGATGCCTCGCACGTCAGCGTCGCCTCGCTCTCCAAGGAAGCTTACGACCTGACCATCACGGTCAACGGATTCAGCAAAGCCTACGCCATGACCGGTTGGCGCCTCGGCTACCTCGGCGCGCCCGAGGCCATCGCCAAGGTCATCGACTCCCTGCAGAGCCACAGCACGTCCGGCCCGAATTCTTTCGCGCAAAAAGGCGCTGTCGCCGCGCTCAAAGGTTCGCAGCAATGCGTCACCGACATGCGCGACGAATTCAACGTCCGCCGCGAATACATGTATGAGCGCCTCGCCGCGATCCCGAACATGACCACGGTCAAACCGCTCGGCGCGTTCTACATGCTGGCCGACATCTCGAAGTTCGGCCTCAGCTCGACCAACTTCGCCGACCGCCTGCTCAGCAAGGCCGAGGTTGCCGTCGTTCCTGGCATCGCCTTCGGCGACGACAAGACGGTGCGCCTCAGCTACGCCACCGACCTCGAGACGATCAAGACCGGCCTCGACCGCATCGAACAGTTCTGCCGCACGGTCTGACGGTGCGGCTTCGCCGCGCCGCTGTGACGAGTGGCTAGTGACGTGTGACGAGTCAGGATGTAGCGGCGGCGTCCTCGCCGCCGGTCGTTGACCATGACGGCCACCGCTGGGGACAGCGACGCTACAGCAGCCACATGGTTGACGCGTGATTCGATGGTGGCGCTGTCAATCCCCGCGTTGACATCGGTCATAATGTGACACATTGTGCACACATGACGACGATCACGATCCGCGAGCTGCATATGAAGACGGGGCAGTGGGTCCGCGCCGCGGCGCGGGGGAAACGCGGGGTGCTCGTTCTCGATCGGGGGCGACCGGCGGCGCGCCTTTTGCCGGCCGAGGACAAGGCAGGCGTTGAGTTCTCGCAACGGAAGCTGGTGCGCGGATTCGAACGCTTGCCCGAACTGTCCGTCGATTCGGCGCGTCTGCTCGAGGAGGACAGGCGCTGACCTATTACGACACAGCGTATCTGGCCAAGTGCTACTTGCGCGAACCGGGCAGCGAACTTGTCCGGGAGCACGCGCGGCAAGCCGGGCACATCGCCTGCTGCGAGATCGGAAAGGTGGAACTCGCCGCTGTTTTTCACCGTCATTTGCGGGAGAAACGGCTCAACGCGCGCCAATACGGCGTGGTCACACGGCAGTTCGCATCCGATATGGACCAAGGATTGTGGACTTGGCTGCCGCTTACTTCGCCGGTTTTGACTTTGGCGCAGAAGCGCTATGATGACCTATCAGCCAAAGTGTTCCTGCGTGCCGCAGATGCCATGCATCTTTCCTGCGCGGCGGAGAACGGATTCGACGAAATCTACACCAACGATCGGCACATGCTGGCTGCCTGTGCGGCCTTCGGATTGGCCGGACGCAATCTGATCGCGTAGCGCCGCGCTCTGAGGTTGAACCGGAACTCGCCGACGTCGACTGCCTGTCTGGTCAGCTCCCGAGGTGCTCGTCGAAGAAGAGCGACATCTGGGCGAAGATGTGCTGGGACTCGGGAGCAAAGGGATCGACGAAGTAGGTGAAGTGCGAGGCGCCCTCCATGAGGTGCAGATCGGCGGTGACGCCTGCTTGGCGCAGTTTGCAGTGGAAGAGCACGGTTTGGCTGAGGATCAGGTCGCGCGTGCCGGAGACCAGCATGGTCGGCGGAAAGCCCTTGAGGTTTCCTCGCAAAGGCGAGATCAGGGGGTTGGCGATGTCTTGACCCGCGGCGTAGAGCTTCGCGCCGCGCGTGGCCACGGCGTCATAAGTGATCAGGACATTGTCGACCCACTCGTGGACCTTGAGCGAGTCGCCGATCGGCGCGAGGTCGCACCACGGTGTCTGCACGGCGACCGCGGCGGGCGGGGTGACCCCTTCCTGCAGGCAGCGCAGGACGGTCGAAAGCGCCAACCCTCCACCGGCCGAGCCGCCGGTGATGGCGATGTTGGCGGGCGGCGCCATTTCCAGCGCGGCTTTCCATACAGCGAAGGCATCGTCCGCCCCTGCGGGGAAGGGATGGTCCGGAGGCATGCGGTAATCGACCTCGATGACTTTGACGCCGCAGGTCGCGGCAATGACCGCGGGTTCGAGCAGGGAGGCGCGGCCGGGGTTGAAAATGTAGCCGCCGCCGTGCGTATTAACGACGAGGCGGTTGGCGTTCTTGGCCGGAATGGACGACGGGGTAACAATGAAAGCGGACACGCCTGCGATCGTCGTCGCTTCGACCTTCACGCCGAGCTTGCTCACGACTTTGTCGATGCCCGGAGTGGCTTCCGCGGCGAGCTTGGCGATGGCGGTGCGCCAACCGGCGGCATCCGGCGCATCGAGCAACCACTCGTCGTTGCGGTAGGGCATGGCGATGGCCTTTTGCAATTCGGCGCTCACCGAATCGGGGACAGGCACAGTGCGTCCGGGCACGACCCGCGGCCCCGGCGAGCCGTTCAGCCGGCCCATGAGGTTTTGCATGGTGGTTCCGTCCGGGAGTTGGACGGCATTGAGGGGTGCGGATGTGTCGGCCATTTCGTTGGCGAGTGTCGGTCCGGACGCCGCGAGGGTCAAAAGCTTAAAACCCCACATTCACGATCATACCGAGCACCCACGCGTTCGGGAGGTTGCCCGTCGCGCCGGGGTTGACGATGTATTGCACGTCGGGCTGGATCCACATCCACTTGTTGATCGCGATCTGGTAGGAGCACTCGAAGACCAGTTCGTAGAACTCGGGCGCTTTGCCCTGTGATTGCTGTTGCGCTCGCAGGTCGCCGCTATAGCTGCCGTAGCCCGCGCCGAAGACCAGCCTGTCTTCGTCGCGCCCGGGAAAAAGGCCCACGTATTGTCCGCCGCCCGAGACGAAATACGGAATCTGTGCCATATCATCCTGCGGCGTGAAGGTGAAGGCCGTCCAGAGGTAGACGCCATCGTTGCCGTTGTCCTGTTCCCGGTAAACCATCTGGTCGAAGAGGAGGTAGAAGGCGTAAAGATTCGAGGTGTTCGCTCCGCCCCGGTAGTTCTCGTAGTTCCAGCCGGAAAAATATCCCCCGACTTTGTAGTGTCCGGGCAGTCCGGGCCGCGCATCGGTCCGGCCGAAAACCGGCGTCCAACCGGCCTCGCCGAAGACGATGGCGCCATCGCCCGGTTCGATCGCGTAGTTCAGTCCGTGGTAGGAGTTCACTCCGATGCGATCCGACAGTTGGTAGACGCCGCTCTGCACATACCACTGCGGCTGGGTGAAAAGCACATGCGCGCCCCACGAGGTGCGGGGCAATGAGGTGGCGCTGCCGTCGAAGACGAGCGGCAGGCAGTTGCCGTTCAAGGCAAGATTGGCGTAGTAGCTGTAGAGTTCGTGCGCCGCGAAGTTGTTCAGCGCGGACAACTGGCCGACCTTGATCTGCAGCGCGTCGTCGAAAAAGTTCTGCTTAAGATAAAAGTCGCTGAAGACAAAAGTATTCGGACCGTATTCCGCGATGATTTGGAAGTTGTTGCCGATGGTGTCGGAGAGATTGCTTCCGTTGTTGTCGGCGAAGGACCAGACGAGTTCCGCGCCGCGCCAGCCGGCGATTTTCTCCAGATCCAGCTGCAGCTGCATGAAGAGCATGCTGTTGTAAGCAAATCCTTGGTTGCGCCCGCCCGAAGGGTTGCCGAAAAAATAAGCGGTGAAGTTGCCCGCGAAGGTGAGTCCTTCCTCGGCCAGTTGTTGACGAATCCCCCGAGATGAGGGTGGCAGTGCGGAATACTTCGGCATAGGCCCCAGCCGAGCCGCTGGCCAGTTCTCGGTGCCGATCTGCGGTATGCCCGAGTTTCCGGTCCACCACGCGTT